>JBATLA010000816.1:0-9139 GCA_049669945.1 Polyangiales bacterium
GTGTATAAGAGACAGCGGCAGAGACAGCGCCAGTGTCGGCGCCCGCGCCAGTGTTCCCAGGGGTGCCCCCTCGTCCCGTCTCCGCGCCGCCGCCTCCGCGTGCCGCTTCCTATCTCGAATCCGTCCCTCAGGACGGCGCGGACCTCGTTGCGGGTCTCTTCCAGGTTGCGCGGGGCGCCGCCAAGGACCTGAGGACGCTGTTCACGCAGGCTCTCGCGATGAGCCACCAGAAGAACGACCGCTACGATCGATGAGCCAACTCCGGAAGATCGCCGTCGTCGGCGCGTCTCTCGCGGGCTTGCGTGCCGTGGAGTTCATTCGCCGGGCGAAGTTCGACGGAGAGCTGGTCCTCATCGGCGATGAGCCACAGCTCCAGTACGACCGGCCACCGCTGTCGAAAGAAGTCCTCCGCGGCGAATGGGAGCAGGAGCGCATCGCCCTCCGCCGGAAGAGCTATGATGAATTGAACGTCGAGCTGATGCTCGGACGGCATGCAGTCGCGCTTCGCAGCGCCGAGCGCGAAGTCGAGCTCGAAGGAGGCGACGTGGTTGCGTACGACGGGCTGGTGATCACGACCGGGGGAAGCGCGCGAAGACTTCCCAACCAACCTACGCTCGACGGGGTGTTCACCTTGCGCACTCTAGACGACTCGCTTCGCATTCGCGCTGCGCTCGACGCCAAGCCTCGGGTGGCGGTGATCGGTGCAGGCTTCATCGGTGCCGAGGTCGCCGCATCGGCGCGTCAGCTTGGCTTGGATGTCACCATGATCGAGGCGTTGGAGACCCCGCTGGCCCGGACGCTCGGCCCCAAGCTCGGGCGAGTCCTGCAGCAAGTGCACGAACGAAGGGGTGTGCGGGTCCTTTGTGGTCGCAAGGTCGAGCACTTCGAGGGCACCGATCGGGTGACCGGATTGATGCTCGACGATGGGACGACGGTCGCCTGCGAGCTCGTGGTCGTAGGGATTGGGATGACGCCCTCGGTGTCGTGGCTGGAAGGCTCTGGCGTGGAGGTCGACGATGGGGTGCGCTGCGACGAGACGCTCGGCGCCAGTGCGCCCGGGGTCGTGGCTGCAGGCGATGTCGCCAACTGGCACAACCCGCTCTTTGGAGAGCGAATGCGTGTCGAGCATTGGACGAACGCGGTCGAGCAAGCGCGCCACGCTGTCGGGACGCTGCTCGCCGCGCCCGGCGAGGCGCAACCCTTTTTGTCGGCCCCCATGTTCTGGTCCGACCAGTTCGACACCAAGATCCAGGGCGCGGGCCGCCCTCGACCGAGCGACGACTTGACCGTGTTTGGACCCACGAAAGAAGGCAAGCTGCTGGCCCTCTATGCGCGCGCGGGCCGGCTGGTCGGCGTGGTGACGTTCAATCAGCCGCCCAAGCTCATCCAGCTCCGAATGTTGATCGCCAAGCGGGGAAGCCTTGATGAAGCGCTGAAGATCGCCGAATCTTAGCGCTTGCAGATTCGCGAAACCGATGTTTCGCTGCCGAGCGGTAGCGACCTCTGCGGCGCCTGGCTGTTCGTCCCCGAGGGAGCGCGCGGCCCGGCGCCTTGCATCGTCATGGGACACGGATTTGGGCTAACCCGCCGCTGCCGCCTTCGAGATTTCGCCGTGCCGTTCGCCGAGGCCGGCTATGCGGTCCTCGTGTTCGACTATCGCGGATTTGGCGACAGCGGCGGCGCGCCTCGACAACTCGTCTCGTTCCGGAAGCAGCTCGAAGACTGGCGTGCGGCGATCGCGTTCGCTCGCACTCATCCGGAAGTCGATTCTGAACGAGTCGTGACTTGGGGGTTCTCACTCGGCGCCGGCCATGCGCTCACCGCCGCTGCACGTGACGCCGATGTGAAAGCGACGGTCGCCGTGGCCCCGATGTTCGATGGGCTCAGCAGCACACTTGCGGCCATGAGGCATTGGTCACTCGGGACTTTCCTGCGCATCATAGGAACGGGGCTCCGCGATTTGTTGGGTGCGGCGTTTGCGCGGCCTCCGGTCATGGTGCGCTTCGCAGCGCCGCCGGGCGAGCTCGGCCTCCTGACGTCGTCCGACGCATGTTCTGGGTACCAGGCGATGGTGCCGACCGATTTCAACTACGACACGCCGGCCCGGGTCGCCTTGCTGTTCTGGACGTATCTGCCGGGGCTGCTGTTGCGTCGGTTCTCCCGGCCGTTGCTCGTGTTTCCGTTGACCATCGACAAAGTCAATCCCCCACGCCCGACGCTTCGCCGCGCCGGGCGTTGCAACTCCGCCACCGTCGTCGCGCTCGAGTGCGAGCACATGGCAATCATCGACGAGCCTCATCGAGGCCGCATCATTGCGTCGACCTTGGGGTTTCTGCGCGACCGTGTCGCGCCACGAGAGCTGGAGTAGCCGCATGGGCTCGACCTCGAGCCCCTCTTCTCCAACGCAAAAACTGCGCAAGAGCGCACTTGGCTGCAATCATTTCCTCCCGTCGCTTGCACGACTCGCTCGTTTCGCGGCGTTTCTCGTTGTGGCACGTCCCTTGCTCTAGAGCGTGTTGGGTTTCGATGTACGGCATGGCGTCTACTGTCCTCGCAGTTACCGATCTGACTTCTGCGAGCTATAAACTCGTCGGGTTCGCCGCGTTCATCGCCGGTTCGGCGGATGGGGAGGTGGTGTTGGTGTCCACGTATGGTGGCGTCGGCGGTGGCCGACGTTCCGAGCCTCCGCCTGGGGAACGCGGCGATGCAGATGGCTGGCGTGAGAAGGTGGAGTCCAGGCTTCGTCAGGAAGGGCAACTCCTCGAGCGGCAGCGCCAATGGTGCGCCGACCGCGGGGTGCGCTGCCGGGCCGAGCTCTACGAAGAAGGCCGGTGGCCCGAATTCGTGCTCCAGAGCGCGCAGCGCTCTCGGGTGGATCTCATCCTAGTGGGCGTTCCGCTCATGGCGTCCCCGGACCAAATCAGCGCCACCGACCTCAAGCGCCTCGTGGAGGACGCTCCTTGTCCCGTGAGCATGGTGCGACTACCTGGGCTTTTCGCCTTTTGAGAGGCGGCTTCCGCTTCCGCGCTTGACAGATAGGGCGCAATTTTCTAGCCCCATGTCATGGCCGACCCCAGCCTGCTTCCCGTACTGCGACAGTACGTGGGATTCGACGACGCGTCGGCGGGCCGCCTGCAGACGATGGCGACAGGCATGCGCCGTTTCCATCAGGGCATCGTCGACCGCTTCTACGAGGCGATTCTAGAGGACCCCGGTGCGCGTGCAGTGCTGAAGAACGAGTCGCAAGTGCGTCGCCTCAAAGTCTCGCTGAGAGACTGGCTCGAAGGGCTCTTTACCGGGCCCTACGACGAGCAGTACTTCGAGAAGCGGGCCCGAATCGGCCGCATGCATGTGAAGGTCGGGCTCGAGCAGAGGTACATGCTCGCTGCGATGAACGTGATTCGCCTGGGACTGCATGAGGGGTTGGCGGAGATCGCGACACCTGGGCAAGAGCAAGTCCTCGACCACAGGGCCATCGATCAAATCTGCGACATCGAGCTGGCGATCATGCTCGAGACGTATCGAGAGGACTATGTCCTCAAGAAGACCGCGGAGGCAGAGTCCCTTGCTGTCATGGGCCGACTGACCGCGGGTCTGGCGCATGAGGTGCGGAACCCCCTCAACGCCGCCAAGCTCCAGCTCGACGTGCTGAGACGAAACGCCGCGGACGTGCAGGAAGCCTCGATCCGGCGGAAGATCGAGCGCCGCACCAACCTCGTGCAGGACGAGCTCCGTCGGCTGTCGCTCCTGCTCGACGACTTCCTCAACCTCGCGCGCGCTCGTCGCCTCGATCCGGTGCACTGCGACGCATGCTTGCTGCTCACCGAGGTCGTGGAGCTTCGGCGCCCGGAAATCGAGTCGCAGGGCATCGAGTTCGTCGACGACATCAACATCGACGGCGGTCCCTGCGATCTATTGGCCGAGCGTGACCGGTTGAAGCAAGTCGTCAACAACCTCATCACGAATGCGGTCGAGGCCGTGGCCGAGTCCGGCCAACCGTGTATCCAAATCACGAGTCGCAGCAATAACGGTCGGTGGGAAGTGGCGGTCATCGACAATGGGCCGGGCGTCTCGAGCGAGGTTGCACAGCGCGCTTTCGAGTCATTCGTGACCACCAAAGACGCGGGAACGGGCCTCGGTCTCGCTATCGTGAAGCGAATCGTCGATCTCCACGGCGGTCATGCCGTCCTGACGCCCGAGCCCGAGGGCGGCACACGCGCTTCCTTTTGGATCCCTTCGCTGGCCTAGTCGAGCATGGGCGCCAGGTAGCCCCACTCCTTGACTCGGTATTGGATCTTGCGCTGGCTGATTCCGAGGATCTCCGCCGCGCGCGCGGTGGATCCGTCGACCGCGTCGAGCGTCCGCAGGATCGCGATCCGTTCGAGCTCCGACATCGTAATACCGGGGATCAAGGCCATGACTGACCCGCCCTGCATGTCCCCATGTGCCGAAGTCGGGAGGTCATCGCGTTGGATCAGATCGCCCTCACACATGACCACCGCGCGCTCGATTGCGTTCTCGAGCTCGCGCACGTTTCCGGGCCAGGGGTAGATCATCAAGTGCTGCAGCGCCTCCTCGGTGAGGCCCTTCACCACACGATCGTTCTCCTGTGCGAACTTTCGGAGGAATCCGTGCGCCAGCAGCGGAATGTCGCTTCGTCGGACGCGTAGCGGGGGCACGTCGAGCTGCACGACCTTGAGGCGATAGTAGAGGTCTTCTCGGAAACGCCCTTCGTCGACGCGCTGCTTCAGGTTGCGGTTCGTTGCCGCCACGACGCGTACGTCCACCTTGAGTGTTTCGTTGCCACCGACACGCTCGAACTCTCGTTCTTGGAGGAAGCGCAGGAGCTTGATCTGGACGCTCACGGGGATTTCGCTGACCTCGTCGAGGAACAGGGTGCCGCCGTCGGCTTGCTTGAAGCGACCCTCGCGCCTGCCTACCGCGCCCGTAAAGGAGCCGCGTTCGTGACCGAAAAGCTCGGACTCGAGGAGCGTTTCGCTCAACGACGCGCAGTTGAGTCGAACGAACGGTTTGTCCTTGCGCTTGGAATTTTGGTGAATCGCGGCGGCGATGAGCTCCTTGCCTGTGCCGGTCTCGCCATGGATGAGCACCGTCGCGCGGCTGCCTGCGACCTGTGCGATGTTTTTCATCAGCCGCTGCATTGACGGGTGCTCGCCGATGATGTTCCCGAACTGAAACCGCTCGTCGACGCGCTGGCGCAGTTGGGCGGCCTCACGACTCAACCGGGTTCGATCGAGCGCGCGGTCCACGATGGCGATGACGGCATCGAGCTCGAGCGGCTTGGTCAGATAGCTTTCGGCGCCGAGCTTGATCGCTTTGACCGCGGTGTCGATCGTGGCAAAGGCGGTCATTACGATGAACGTCGTGTGAGGCGATATCGGTCGCCCCTTCTCGATCAGAGATAACCCATCCATTCCGGGCATCTTGAGGTCGGTCAACACGACGTCGGGGTCGGCCTGTTCCACCTGTAGGAGCGCCGTGCGCCCATCGGCAGCGGTGCTTACCAAGTACCCGGCATCTTCGAGCAGCTCCGCGAGCGCGTTGCGTGCGTTCGCCTCGTCGTCAACGACGAGGATCTTGCCCTTGTGCCCCTCGGAGTGCGCTCGGTGGCTGGTGGTCAGGTCAGATGCTGTGGTTGCGCTTGTCATATTCTCTCTACTCGTCGTCTAAGTGGTGGGTGCGGAGGCTCCCTTGCCTCCGGATAGGGCAGACACTTGCGCAGCGGCGAGCTCCTCGTACTCCGCAAACGAGCTGTCGAGGTCTTCGACGAACTCGTGTACGTCCGGGAACGATTCCCAATCGGCGTTGAACCCCCAATGGAGGCCGCCGTCGTAACTGAAGAGGGCGATCCCGAGGTTTTGGTTTCGCATGAGCGGCACCATCGGAAAGATGGCCTTCATTTGCGCGCCGAGCAGGTAAAGCGGAATCGGCGGTCCAGGCACGTTGGTAATGACCAGGTTGTAGGTACGCAGCTGCATCGCCGCCCGATAAAGCTCGGACACGATACGCTTGGTCGTGAGATCGGCGATCTCCTCGATCAGCTCGGCACCGCCCGTCTGGTTGGACTCCTTCTTCAACTGAGTCGTGATCGCGACGACTTTCTTCAAGCGTTCGATCGGGTCGGCCTCGGAGATCGGAAGGTCAGCGAGCAACATCGCGACGTGATTCCCGCCCGACGCGCCGCCCACCTTCCGGGTGTTTACCGGTAGCATCGTTCGGAAGCCTTCGATCGAGTCGACGTCCTCGTTGCGACGAATCAGGAAGCGGCGGACTGCACCCGTCGTGGTGGCGACGACGACGTCGTTGATGGTGCCGCCGAGGGCGTTCTTGATCGCCTTCACCGCATCGAGGGACAGCGATGTCCAATCGAATCGCCGGTACGGGCTGATGTCGCGCTCCGTGAACATCGTCTTTGGCGCGGGCTTCATCCCGGAGGTGAGCAGTCGGCGGAGGCCCTGGAAGTTGTCGCGAACGCGCGGGCCGATGTGCGAGAGCTCCCGAAGACCCTCGACCCGATGCTTGAGCTCGGACCTCATCAACTCGATCCGCCCTGGCACCGGGCGTGGCTTCCACTCCTTCGGCTGGCGCTCCTGCGCGTTGGGCATGATTTGGAGCAGCGCCTGGAGGAGCTCCACGCCTGCGACGCCGTCGACCATGCAGTGGTGAACCTTCACGACGAGGGCGAACATGTCGTTCTCCACACCTTCGACGACCCAGAACTCCCAGAGCGGACGGCTGCGATCCAAGTGCTGCGAGAACAGTCGTCCCACGAGACGTTTCAGGGAACGCTCATCACCGGGCATCGGCAGGCGGGTGTGCCGCAAGTGGAAGTGCATGTTGAAGCGCTCGTCGTCGACCCAGACGGGGTGGCCGAGGCCGGGCACCCACTCGACGCGCTGCCTGTATCGGGGAATCGAGTCGAGTGCGGCTTCGGTATATCGAGTGAGGCGTTCGATATCGAGACCGCCGTGCTGCAACAGAAGAGGCTTGGCGTCGAAAAGGAGGGCGGCGCCCACGTGCATCGGCGCGGTCTCGGCTTCGACGTCGAGGAAGGTCGCGTCGAGGGCACTTAGGCGCTCGTGAAATGTCTCCGGCATAGCAGCGGTCGTACCTAGCAAGATGTGAGCCCGTCCATGTTTGCAGCGATATTCGGATTGGCCGGACTTCAGGACCGCAAGGCCGGCGCAGAAAATGCGTCCGGCATTTTCTCTCGCGCATAATATGCGTTACCTCTCGTCGGGACCAGCCCTGGCGTCGAACATGCGATAAAAGGAGGATCATGTCTCAGCTTATGGCGCGCGACCTGATGACTCAGCCCGTCGTCACGGTCGGACCGACGAGCCCGCTTCGCGAGGTCATCAAGCTCATGGAGACCCACGGGATTCGTCACGTGGCAGTGGTGGAACCCGACACCGAGCGCCTGCTCGGATTGATCTCGCACCGCGACGTCTTGCGAAGCCAGGAGGGGAGTCTTTCGGGCTCGCCATCCGAAGAGCAGGTTCACATGAACCGTTGGATCGAAGCCCGCTGGGTGATGACGAAAGAAGTGCGCACGATCTATCCCGAGACACCGGCACTCGAGGCGGCACTCACCTTGCGTTCGCACGGGTACGGATGTGCCCCGGTGGTGGAGCAAGGTCGCTTGGTTGGCATCCTAACTGAGTCGGATTTCGTGGATTACGCGATCCAAGCCTTGTCCGACCCAGGCGTGTAATCGCGCGCGCTTTTCTATCGGAGACTTCGATCGCTAGATCTGGCATGCTGCTTGCTCGGGTATAGGGGTATGGCCATCAAGACCATTGTCGTTGGTACCGATCTCGGCGAGTCGGGACGTCGAGCGATGCAACTCGCGGTTCAAACCGCGCGCGCGACCAGCGCAACGCTTTGGTTGGTGCATGCAAGCGAAGTCGGTTTGGAGCATGCGTGGCGTGACTTGCCGCTCGGGGCGCGGTCCGCGGCGCATGCGTTGCGCCAACGCCTCAAGGGCCGTTTCGAAAACTCGCTGCAAGAGCTCGAGAACGAGCGAAAGCAATGCGAGGCAGCCGGCTTGAGTTGCCAGACCTCGTGCGAGGAAGGTGCGCCCTGGGAGACGATCTTGCGTACGGCGGTCTCGGTCAACGCCGACCTGATTGCCGTGGGCGACCCCGTCGGAGCGATTGGCCTGCCCGAGCGCTTGCTCGGCTCGACTGCCGACCGCGTGGTCCGGCAGGCGCCTTGTTCCGTGTTGGTGTCCTGCGGCAGGCTCCGCGATGACTACCACGGTGCGCGCGTCGCGGTTGGTGTCGATTTCTCCGCACACGGCATTGAAGCGGCTCGTTGGGCGCGCGACGTGGCAAGCGCCATCGACGGCGAGGTCGCGCTGCTTCACGTCGTTCCACACCCGATCACCGAGAGCATGTTGCCGAGCGAATGGCCAAGTGTGCTGGATGGGCTTTCGTCGTCGGCGCGCTCCCGGCTCGAGCAACTCATCGTGAGCGAAGGACTGAAGCCCGACACCTCGATTCGCGTGCTCGATGGTCCGGTTGGCAAGGTCCTCTGCAATGCGACCGCGGAAGCAGGTGCCGACTTGCTGTTCGTCGGCTGCCGGGGTCAGGGGCGGCTTCGTGGCATGATGCTCGGAAGCGCATCGCAGTACTGCCTGCGTTACTCCCCGGTTCCCGTGCTTACCGTGCGCCCGTGATCTAGCGCTCGGGCGTCAAGAGCGTTTCGAGCCGTCGCCGATTTTCATCGGCGGGCTCGGAGGTGTCGAGCCTGATGTGCTCGGACTTCGGCAGCTCGTCGATGGGTTCGAAGCGCGCCTTGAACTCGTCGAGCAAGTTGGTTCGCGCGTCGCTTTCATGTGTGCCTCGAGCCTCGCGTTTCGCCAAGCGCTCGAGCAGCAGGGCCCGTGGCGCAACGCACTCGACCACGGTGAAGGGCACGCCTCGTCTTGTCGCTACCTCGCGGGCCGCCGCGCGCATCCGAGCGGTTCGAAACGAAGCGTCGATCACGACCGGGCGCCCCGACTTGACGACGGTGTCGGCCGTCGAACAGACTTCCCGGTAGACGGCTTCGGTCGTGTCGGGCGAGTAGGAGCCCGACCAAGCTTCGGCCTGCAGGGACTCCTCGGGAGCGCGAC
>JBATLA010000817.1:0-2723 GCA_049669945.1 Polyangiales bacterium
GGAGAGCGCGTGTGGGTCGAGCGCCTTCGGAGCGTCGCCGACGTGATCGAGGGGCCGGCGCGGGGGAAGGTCCGGGTTTCCGCGGGGATGATGAAGCTCTGGGTCGACGTGAGCGATCTGCGCGCAGTGAAGCACGCAGCCGAGCCGGCTCGTCGTGAGCCCAAGGTCTCGGGCGCTCAGCCGAAAACCCGACGCGCGATCCGTACCTTGGACAACACGCTCGACGTCCGAGGATTGCGCGCAGAAGAGGCCGTCGCGCTCGCAGAAGCGTTCCTCGATCGGATGTACGGCGCAGCCGAGCCGGCCGCGTACATCGTTCATGGGGTCGGAAGCGGCGCGCTCCGACGCGCGCTGCACGAGCACCTATCGCGCGACGACACGTACGTAGATGGATTTCGACCTGCAGAGCAAGACGAAGGCGGCCTGCAGGTCACCGTCGTGTCACTCAAGTGAGCCGAGCTAGCTCGCCGCTTCCTGCGCGGCCTTGGCGTTGTGTGGCTTGACGGCGAACTGCCAAACGGCGAGCCCCACGCCCACCATCAAGATCGATGCCCACTGCGCCGGAGTGAGCCCTCCATAGCGCACGTCGCCTCCCTCGAGGGGCGCGGCCCGCAAGAAATCGAGAAAGAACCGAACCGGGGCGTACGCGATCGGGAGGAGCACACAGTAGAAGCCGACCGGCCGGCGCTTGCGGTGCTCGAGGAAGAGGAACAGACCGATGATGAGCAGCGAGTAGAGCACCTCGTACAATCCGAGGTCGTGCCGGGGCTGAAAGGGAGGCGCACCGAAGTGGTACTCGTTTACTGCCATGAAAAAATCGGTGACCTTGCCGGGATGATCGTGCACGACAAAGCAGCCGAGGCGCCCAAAGAGCCAACCAAAGGGAAGGGCGAAGCAAACCGCATTCGCATAGGGCAGAAGCTCCATCTTCTTTCGCCACTTCCAGATGAAGCAACCGAGGATTCCGCCGAAAAAACCGCCGTACGAGGAGAGGCCGAGCCAGGTCGACAGAAACATCGACGGGTTTCTCATCGCCTCCATGAAAGTGTCGCGTTCGTACAGAGCGCCGTTCAGGAAGTAGCCGAGGATGAAACCCGTGACGACGGCATAGGTCACGAGGTCGCCAGTCGCGATTGGGTCCAGGTCGTTGCGCCGCGCAAATTGGCCGGCCACCCAGGCGCCGAGCAGCACGCCCGTTGCGACGAGAACGCCGAACGGCTGAATGGAGAGCGTGTCGCCCAAGATCGGCAGTGAGAAGGGGAGTGGGATGTCCCACGACTCCAAACGAAACCAAGGAATGAACAGCGAAGCGTACATCGCGGCGGAGCCTAGCATCGACGCCCTTGCGTCGCCTCCTTTCAAAAGCTAATGCCAGCGCGAGGTAAAACCATGACCGAGATCATCGCTGTAGGCGCAAGAGAGATTCTGGACTCCCGAGGCAATCCCACCGTCGAGGTCGACATCGAGCTCATGAGCGGCGCGACTGGCCGCGCGGCGGTTCCCTCAGGCGCGTCGACGGGCGAGCACGAAGCACTCGAGCTTCGTGACGGAGACGCAGGACGATACCTCGGCAAGGGTGTTCTCAGAGCCGTGGACAACGTCGTGAACGAGCTTGCGCCGCAGGTTGTTGGCTGCAATGCGCTCGACCAGTTCGGCGTGGATCAGGTCATGCTCGACTACGACGGCACAGCGTCGAAGTCGAAGGTCGGCGCGAACGCTGTGCTCGGGGTCTCGATGGCCGTGGCTCGAGCAGGGGCGGATGCTGTCGGTCTGCCATTGTGGCGCTATCTCGGCGGCGCGCAGGCCTGCGTTCTGCCCACCCCGTTGATGAACATCATCAACGGCGGCGCGCACGCGGATAGCGGCCTCGAGATCCAGGAGTTCATGGTCGTGCCGGTCGGGTTTGACAGCTTCTCGGATGCGCTTCGCGCCGGCGCGGAGACGTTCCACAACCTCAAGAAGCTGCTCAAGGAAGCAGGGCATGCGACCGGGGTTGGCGATGAAGGCGGCTTCGCGCCGCACCTCGGAACCAACGAGGAAGCGCTCTCGTTCGTGTCGCGTGCCATCGAAGCAGCGGGCTACCGTCCGGGCGAGCAGGTCGGTATCGCGCTCGATTGTGCTGCGAGCGAATTCTACGACAAGAAGGAAGGCGTCTACACCTTCGACAAGAAGCCGGTCGACGCGGCCGCCTTGGTCGAGACGTACGGTGAGTACTGTGCGAAGTACCCGATCATCAGCATCGAGGACGGCATGGACGAGAACGACTGGGACGGCTGGAAGGTTCAGACAGACGCGCTCGGCAGCAAGGTGCAGCTCGTCGGCGACGACCTTTTCGTCACCAACACCGAACGCGTGCAAATGGGCATCGACCGCGGTGTCGGCAACGCCATTCTCATCAAGGTGAACCAGATCGGGTCGGTTTCCGAGACGTTGGCCACGATCCGACTCGGAGCGCTGAACGGTTACGCCTCAATCATCTCGCATCGAAGCGGTGAGACCGAAGATACCTTCATTGCCGACCTGGCGGTCGCGACGGGCGTCGGCCAAATCAAGACCGGCTCGGCGTCGCGCTCGGAGCGCATCGCGAAGTACAATCAACTACTTCGGATCGAAGAGCAACTCGGTGACGCCGCCGTGTACGCCGGACGATCCACCTTCGCGGCCTGAACGGAGCAGCTGAATCACGGGGTTGCGAAGCGTGCCGCCGACTCGTTGTCGTACTG
>JBATLA010000818.1:0-2184 GCA_049669945.1 Polyangiales bacterium
CGGCAAGGGCGACCAAGAAGCCCGCCCTCGCGTACTGCTCACGACTCATCGCATAGGCTGCAAAGAGACCGAAGGCCGCGACCAGGCTGTCCGTGTTCCCGTGGTGAGCGGTCACCAGGATGCTGATCGGGTTCAAGCTGAACAAAGCAACGGCCGCAGCAGCGATGATGTGCCCGGACTCTCGCCAGCAACGCCAGAGAACCACCATGATCAAACCGTCGCCAATCAGGCAAGGCAATTTGAACAGCATGGAAAACGGGATCCCCGTCCACGAGGCCACGGCCCGGAGCCCGGCTGCCATCCAGCCCATTAGCGGAGGGTGGTTGAAACGCAGGTCGTCGCGGTAGAGATTCCAGATACCGTTTGCACGAATGCCGTCGGCAAACTCGGTCCAAGTCGTCATGTCGTTGCTGCCGACGGATACGCTCACCAAGACGACGCGAAGCAACACGCCGAGCACGATCGCTCCGAGTAAGGCTCGATACGCAAAGGCTTCGTCCATGCCGTTTCTCCAAGCAGCTTTCATTCGATCGACTCGGCTTCCGTAGCGAACGACAGGGCAAGTATCTTCACTTGGAGCTCGCGCTCGAACAGCGCGGTTGCATCGGCGCACCGCGGCGCGCTGCGCCGACGTTTCAATCGCACGATCTTGCTCCCGCACAACGTTCGCGCTTGAAACTTCAGTCGACGAACTTCCGCCTTGGACTCAGTCAGGATCGGGTGACGTGCGTAGTGTAAGGCCCAGGCCGCCCCACCCCAGTTTCCCTTTGCCGGTCGCCCCACATAAGCAGCTACGACGACGCCATCGGATGCGAGCAAGGAGTTGAGGCGGACGCGCGCTCTGGTGCCGTCGGACTTGTCCACGATCATGTTCGCGTGAGCTGGGTGGTGAAAGAATCCGACGAGTCGGCCAGCCAGGTTCTTCTCGAAGCGGACTTCGGCCACCAGGACCGAGCCCCAATGCTCTTCGGGGATATTGATGGTTTCATGCCACCGGACGGATCCATCGAAGATCGTCTGTGAGCTCACAACCAGGGGTTCGTCGCGTCGCTCGAGGAGGGTGTAGTACTCCTCGGTGTGGATGGGCCGATAGAAGCGGGCGAGCGTCAGCTCGTTAGAGACGCTGGTGTAGTTCGCGCTTCGAAGCAGAAACTGTGGAGCCTCGTCGCTTTCGAGGAAGCGATCGATGGCCGCCACTGTACGCGGCGACCACACCTCATAGTGGGCAATGACGGGGATGGTCTCCTCGCGCACGCCGTGGGCCATGAGCACCGTGTGGTACGTCCCGATTGTCGCGATCGAACCTTCGATGTCTTGGAGTGGCGCCTCCTTCCGAATACTCGCCAATCGCTCGTCCAGCTGCTGCTGGCGTGTCTCGAGCGAAGTCTCGAGGAAAGCAACGGCCGCGGCGGGATGGCCACGGAGCTCGTGGAGCAGAGGGAGCCCAATGTCGGGATCTAACAGGGGCGCCAAGAACAGCACCAGCGATGCAACGCCTAGACCGACTGTGGCAATGGCTCGCCTGCGAGGGATCAACGACGAGGGCCAGCGGGAAATCACTGCCACGATACCGGTGCTCATCAGCAAGACCATGACGGTCAGCGAACGCATCATGTGGATCGCGTCGTAGCGGACGAACGCTCCCTTATAGAGGAGGAAGAGTAGTATCGAGAAGGCAACCGCCAACGGCCATTGCCATCGGTACTTGACCTGCAGGAACCAGGCGGCGCTGGCGCAGGCCACCCCAAGCAGGAACACCACGGGGGCGAGAACTTCGCTGCTGTAGCTGAACGCCTCGGGGTAGGCCTTCGTACTGTCGACGACATGAAGCGTGTACCGCGCAAACCTGGCAAGGTCACCCCCGCCGGCGTAGAGAAGAACGATCGTCCAACCGAGGACGAGCACCAAGGTCCACGGCATGCGTCGCTGGTAGAGATCGCTTGCGAGCGTAGCGAGCACCACGACGATTGTGGCGATGAAGAAGTTGCCTTTCGTGTGCAGAGCCATCGCCGCGCCTAGGCTCAATGCCACGACGAGGGGCGTGGGTAAGCCCGGGGACTTTTCTCGAGCCCGCATCACCAGCAGCGCGAAGATCGGGATGTACCACCGAGCATCGTCGCTGGGCATTTCCAGGTCTGGGCCGTACAGCTTGATGCCGCTCGCTGACAGCAGTGGGAGTAGGGC
>JBATLA010000819.1:0-3028 GCA_049669945.1 Polyangiales bacterium
GCCATGACGTGCGCGCTCGAGTGCCGGATGATGGCGAGCGCATCGGCGTCGTGTGCGCCGATGGGGGTCACCTCGGACGCCCCATATGGAATCGGCGTGTGCAAGTCATACAGCCGTCCGTCGACCCGGGCGGCTACCGTGTCCTTACCAAGGGCGCCACGCTCTTCGAGCAGTTCGCGGGCGGTACGCGCTGTCGCTTCCGCCGTCATTTCGAAAACGAGGGTGTCGAGCTGTCAGCTATGGTCAAAAACGGCGCCAAAGAGGGGCTTTTGACACACGGGGTGACGATTGCAAGCCTCGCGCGGCAACTTGCGTTTCCATCACGCAGCGCACGTCTTGCAGGAGTTGGTGAACAATTGCGTATGCCGAGGAAAGAATTACGTACAGACGCGCAAGAACATCGCCCCTACTGTTAATAATGCGGGACCAGGAGGGTTGATGGTCATTCCGCCTGGTTCCCTAGAAGGGGAGGTTCGTCATGAGGAGTCCACGACATTGGAGTTCGCTGAGGACCTACGGATTGGCGTTTGCCATCGCGCTGTCCCCGGCATTGATGCAAACGGATATGACTTGCATGGCGGAAGGAGAAGGGCATCTTGCGCTCCTCGAAGTCGAGGTTGACGGGGAGAACATGATCGCATTCGCTCCAGGGACGTACAGCTATGAGGTTGTCCTCCCAGAGGGTACAGAAAGCGTGATTGTCCGAGCGGAAGGGATGGATCCTGAAGCGATCCTGTCATTCAACCTGCACGATGCATGCGCGCCGTTGGCCATGGGGGAGTTTCCCCCTGAGGGTGAGATCACCCTCGACGAGGTGCCCGCTGGGCACAGCGTCCTGACGGTGTACGGACATGCGACCGGAGACTGGGGCGAGGCCGTGGCATACACGATCCTCATGGCCCAGCCGGCAGAGTGTCCGTGAGTAGGAGCCAAGCGCATCCTGACAGACGACCCGGGTACGCAGTGTGCTCGGGTCGTCGCGCATGAGAAACGCCCTACTCCGGCCTGACCTTGTAGTTCCCACGTGTCGCGTCGTACTCGAGCCCGATGAGGCCGCGGGCCTCGACGTCTTTCATCAAGTCCTGGAAGTTGCGGTAGCCGTAGTAGCTCTCGTTGAAGCCCGGATTGAGGCGCCGCAGGGTCTGTTTGATCATCGAGCCCCAAAGCGTGTCGTAGTCCTGACCCAGCGATCCGAGCGTCTCCATGAAGATGTCCACGGCCTCGTCCTTCTTGCTCGTGCTCTTCTTGCGGCCCCGAGCGCGGGTCGACTTCGGCTTGGCCGCCCGAATCAAGTCGTCGTAGTAGATGAACTCGTCGCACCCGGCGATCAGAAGGTCCGAAGTCGACTTCTTGACGCCCATCCCGATGACCCGCTTGTCGTTCTCTTTCAGCTTGTTCACCAGCGGCGAGAAGTCGCTATCGCCCGAAAGCAACGCAAACGTATCGATGTGATCCTTCGAGTAGCAAAGGTCCAACGCGTCGACGACCATGTGAATGTCCGCGCTGTTCTTCCCGCTCATCCGGCTCTGCGGGATGTCGACGAGCCCGATGCCGTGTGCGTGAAACTCGCGCACCGCACCTTTGTAGCGACTCCAATCGCAGTAGGCGCGCTTGTAGACGATGCGGCCTTTCTCGAGGAGTCTCTTCAGCACGAGCTCCATCTGGAAGCGGCCCGATTCGGTCACCTGCGCCCCAATGGCCAGGTTCTCGAAGTCGACGAATACGGCGATCAAGGGTTCATCAGTCATGGTGGTTCCTCATCTTCAGCATCAGTCGGTCTAGAGCCCCGCTTCAAGCGTGACAGCCTTTGAGCTCTCCCTCGATCACCAGCCGATACTTTCTTTTGGCGTCGCCGATGACCGGAGCGCCGTGGCCTGGCAGGACGTGGTCGAAGTTGAGCTCGAGAATGGAGCGAACATCGGCCCTCGTGGGGCGCGCGAACTGCAGCCACCCGGGACCCACGTTGTAGGGGACGAAGAAGCCCATTTTCTTCATCATGATCTTCGCGAGAAAACTGAAGTGCTCGTCGGGCTCAGGGGTGTGTTGGAGGGTGTCGCCGGCCACCAAGATGCCACCCTCGCGCTCCAGCAGGCAGACTGCCTCTGGGGGGTTCGAGCTAGGGAACAGCTTGAGCCTGGCGTCGGCAATGGGGAGCGCGCTCTGCGCATTGAGCCATTCGTCGGGCTCCATGAAGGTTGGCTTCTTGGGGTCCATGCCTCGGACGTAGGTCTGACCCTCGACCGCGTAGACCTTGGCCCCGTAGCGCTCCCGATAAAAACCATCGTCCCGGCCGTGGAAACCGCCGATGCGAATGACGTGCTTCACGTCGCCGAGCGCGTCGAGCGCCCGCAGCCCCTCCTCGCTCAAACGCATGCTGTTGATGATGGCCAAGCCGTCCTCGCATCGAACGACGGTCATCGAGCGCCCGATTCTCATCGGCAAGAACATCGGCATCTTCACGCCACCGCGAACGAACCACACACCCTCGAACAGCCGTTCGAGAGGTCCGTGGGGCGAGGCAGGGAGGTGCCCTCCTCTGGCTGATGAGCCTGCTGCTACTCTGGTCATGACACCTCCCTAGGCAGGATCCGCGCGACGCCGCCACCAGCACCTGCGACGCCACCGCCGCCGGACCAAAGCCTCTTGCCCATGCTCTCCTCTTTCTGCGAAACCGCGGCCCGACCATACAGGCTGCGCGAGAAAACTTCGAGGGCGACGCGCCGCGGGCCCTGACTCGACGATGCATGAGCGCGTTGGGCGACGAGGCACGTTTCGTGTAGGATGCGCGCCATGAAACGACGAGAACTGATGATGGTCGGGGCGAGCACTGCGCTTGCTCACGGCGCGACGACGGTGATGGGCTGCAGGGCACAGGGTGAAGCGGCGACGGCAACGACCGCAGCGACGCTCGTGGGTGACGACGCGAACCTCAGGGCAGAAGTGATGGCCGCGATCAGCGAATGCCTCAGAGACGGCGAAGTTTGCCTGGCCCAGTGCCTGCGCTTGCTCGGCAACGGCGATACCTCCA
>JBATLA010000820.1:0-2881 GCA_049669945.1 Polyangiales bacterium
ATGATTCTCTGCTGTTTGGTCGGTGCGGGGGCGCAGTCTCTCATCGCGTGGGTGACCCACGTCGTGCCCTCGAACCTCGGTCGACATGCCGCCGGAGCCTCTGCCGTCGTTCTCTTCGCGCTTCCCCTCTACCTCGGCTTGGCCAACCACGCAGCTGCGGACATGAGCCAGTTCGACGAGACCGAACCCTACCTCCGCTCCGTCGCGGAGACGCTTCCCCCCGATGCCGTGATCGTGAATTTCGCGACGCCGCCTGAGTGGAAATACTACGCGGTCTTTGGCATGTACGCGCAGCTTCTCCGCGGCGAGCGCAACGACGTGCGCCATCGCATTTCGCCCGACCTCCGGACGCTCGCACGCGACGTGGAATCCGGGTCCCCGCTCTACGCGTACGACGATGTGCCGCTGCTCGCGCACTTCTTCGTGCTAGAGCCGGAAGGTCCGCTTTTTCGGATCGTCCGCCCAAAACCCGAGACCGCCACTCGCGCGCCTCGCAAGCGCGCCACGAGAGCGTGCGATACGTTCACCGCTCTCGAGGTGCGTGATGCTCCGTAGGGTCCTTCGCTGGCTGCGTGACGGCGCGATCATGATGCTCATCGCAGTCGCGTTGATCGCTCTGCTCGAAGTCGGCCTCCGGCTCTACATGGGCTCGCCGGCCTTCCATTTTGACGAGGCGCGCATCGCGGCCCTCACACCGAGCTCGTCCAAGGCGTACCTGCGGTCGGTCGATGGCGGACCTCGCATCATCCGCTGGCACACCAACGAGCAAGGCTTTCGCGGGCCGGAGCTGCGAGATTCCCCTTCGAAGCGGGTCATCGTCTATGGCGACTCGAACGTACAAGCCCGATTCTCGGTACAGGCCGAAACGTTCACTGGACAGCTCGAGGCTTTGCTCGGCGAACGCAGCGGCGACGACATCGAGGTCCTCAACGCGGGCGTCGTCGGGTACGGGCCCGACCAGAACCTCCTCCGCTTGGAAGACGATATCGAGCGATACGAGCCCGACGCCGTAGTGTTTCACCTGTTCACGGAGAACGACTTCGGTGACATCGTCCGCAATCGCTTGTTCGCGCTCGACCCGGACGGGAATCTAATTCGCACTCGGCACCCGGTGACACCAGATGCCCGGATGCCGAAGAGCGCATGGAGCAGACCAAGCGGACCTCTGCTGCAGAACTTGATGATCAACCTCTTTGCGGAAGCGTTCTTTCGGGGGCGCGCACGATCGGCGCAGCCACACCCAGAGCTCGAACACGATCCCGAAGGCTTCCGGGAGAAGCGACTTCGACAGCACGCCCGCGAGTTCGCCGTTTACGCGAACGATGCGCCCCGCAAGTACTCGATGTTCTCGGACCACTACGAAGCGGACATCGCGTTCGAACCGGAGGGCGAATCGGCGCAAACCAAGCGGGCCCTCCTTACCGCCGTGGTCGAGGAAGCCGCGGCTGTCGCCGCGGAGCACGGCGTCACATTCCTCGTAGTCATTCAGCCCACCTCGCGGGATCTGACGACCAACCTGCCAAACCATCATCGAGCGCTCGCGGGGATCGAGGGGTACGACCGGCGCCGGCTCGACCGGTGGGCCGCCGAGATCTGCGAAACGGCCGGCGTGGACTTCATCAACCTGTTCGATGTGTTCGCCGCAACCGGCGAGCCGAATGAGCTCTACTTCCCCACACCTGATCCGCATTGGAACGAGGCCGGTCAACGGGTCGCCGCCGAGGCCACGGCGGCTCGCCTCGCGCCAGTGCTGCGCTGATCGAGCCTCGGTGCTATGAGGGCCACGCGATGGAGCCCTCGAAACTCGACGGGAAACGGTGCCTCGTAACGGGCGGCGGAGGCTACTTGGGCCGAAACCTCGTCGCCGCGCTGCGCGAAAAAGGCTGCCCGGTCCACATTCTCGACCGCTCCCCCGCCTTGGCTCCCCAACAAGGCGTGCGCTGGTTTCGAGGCGACGTTCGAAGCCACGCGGATGTGCGCGCTGCCTGCGAGGGTGTGGACACGGTGTTTCACACCGCGGCCGTCATCGACGCGCTCACGCACGCCCGGCGCTCGATCGCGCGAGACATCGAATCGGTCAACGTGGGCGGGACGAAGAACGTGCTCCGGGTCGCGCAAAGCATGGGTGTGACTCGGTTCGTGCACACGAGCTCGATTGTCGCGTCGTTCTGCATGAATGCTGCCGGTCGCGACGAGACCGCGCCCTACAGCACGTCGCTCGACCTCTATACGGCGACCAAGGTCGCGGGCGAGCGTGCGGTCCTCGCCGCCAATGGAGCGCACGGAATGATGACCTGTGCGATTCGCCCCGGCGGCATCTACGGGCCTGGCGAGCGATTCACCTACGGCAGATTGGTACGCGCGCTGAAGCTGGGGATTCCCCTCGTGGTGTTCGGGGATGGTAGCGCGAGGCTCGACTACGTCTACATCGACAACCTGGTCGATGGGGAGATCCGCGCGGCCGAGCGTCTCGTCGAAGGCTCGCCCGTGTGCGGCCAGGCGTACTTCCTGAGCGACGAGACGCCGATCAACGCGGGCCAGTTCAGCATCGAGCTGGCGAAGAACATGGGCCTTCGTGTGCCTTTGATTCGAGTACCGGACCCCGTCGCGCGCACCGTGGGCGCGGTCTCGGAGCGCGTCTACCAGATCCTCGGCGCACCCAAACCGCTGTTCACCGTCGCGAACGTCAAGCTCTGCGACATCGACCACTACTTCTCGATCGACCGCGCCAAGCGAGACCTCGGCTACTCTCCGCTCGTGGACACCGAAGAAGGCCTTCGCCGAACCGCAGTCGAGGCGCGCCAATACTACGACAGCCTTTGAGCGCTGGCGCCACGGCGGCCGACGTTCTATTCCGAGTACCCGATG
Organism: Polyangiales bacterium; assembly: GCA_049669945.1. Lineage (GTDB taxonomy): Bacteria > Myxococcota_A > Polyangia > Polyangiales > Houyiibacteriaceae > SG8-38. The sequence goes on from JBATLA010000820.1 coordinate 2,869, forward strand.
ATCCTAACCGAGC
>JBATLA010000821.1:0-2106 GCA_049669945.1 Polyangiales bacterium
CCTCATCACCGGAGGTGCGCTTTTCGCCTGGTGGAGAGGATGGTTCGACCGGCGCACATGGGTGGCCGTGGTGCTCTTGCAGGCTGTCCTGGTCGGCTCGGGCGTCGCGGCTACGAAGACCGGAGAATGGGAAGAGGACCGCGTCGAACAAGTCGTCGCGGAGCAGCACATCGAGACACACGAGGAAGCAGCCGAAGCGTTCGTCTGGGCGAGCGCCGCCGTCCTTCTACTCATGGCCCTTCCGCTGGTCCTGCCGGACGGCCGCGCTCGGCAAGCAGCGTCACTCGGAGCGCTGCTTGGCACCCTCATTGTCTTTGGCTTCGGCTTCCGTGCCGGGGAAGCTGGCGGCAAGCTCGTCTATCAGCACGGCGCTGCGCAGGCCTACCCGACCCAACTCAGTGGAGCGATGATCCCTGGTGAAAGCGGCGCGGCTGACGCGGAAGACAGCGACAGCGAGTAGCGCGGGGGCCGGTTGATCACCTTGGGTCGAAGCTAGCCCCCCGGAAGGCAACGGGAGCCTCTCGGAGGGCAGCCTCGGAGTTTGGCCTTACTGAACGATCTCGCCGCCAGTGCCGCCGCTGCCACCGGTGCTGTCGTCGCCGCCGCTGCCGCCTAGTCCGCAGCAGTCGGTGTCGCTGTCACTGTCGCTGTCGTCGTCATCGTCGGTGTCCCCGTCGCTGTCGTCGTCGGTGTCGCTGTCGTCGTCACCGTCGGTGTCCCCGTCGCTGTCGCTGTCATCGTCATCGTCATCGTGCCCACTGGCACAATCCAGACAGGCTTGCCGTAGCTCTTCGCAGAAGGTCGTGTCCTCGGTCTTTGTGAGGCATAGATCGTAGAGTTCGTCGCAGTGACTCGCGACCTCGCCTTCGCTCGCGCCGTCACCAGAGACTGCGTCCATGCAGTCCATGGCGTTCGCCTCGCAGTCGTCGGTCATTGCGTCGCAGTTCGCGAGCTCGTCCTGACAGTTGTCTATCGCTTCCTGGACCGCCGCCACGCTACTACCGGTCGTGTCCGAGGCGCAGGCGCCGAGGGCGGTCAGGACGCCGAGGGCCAGCGACCAGAGTACCAATTGTTTTGACATGCTAATTCCTCCTGGGAAGCCGATGCGCCGATCGCACTGCGCCTCACTCCGTCCCAAGTTGTCGCAGGTGCAGAAACCGGCTCAGGTCTTTACAACTCCAGACAAATGAGCCGACACGGGCTTGTTTGGACACTGGTTCTATAATGAACGGGCAGATGTCCGTTTCAGAGGTGATGAGCGAGCTCGATGGAGAACCTGTGGGGCAGCTCGACGAGGAGGAGCATGTTTCCGAGGACGCGATGCTCGTCGAATCTCTCAGAGCGGATGACCCGGATGCATCGGCTGCGCTGTTCGACAGGTACGGCCAGTACGTGGAGCGACTGTTGGTTCGCGTCCTCGGCCGAGACCCCGAGATCGAGGACCTCCTCCACGAGGTGTTCGTCGAAGCGCTGGGAAATATCGGCCAGCTCCGCGACCCCAGCCGGCTCAAGGCATGGCTCACGCGTATGACGGTATTCATCGCGCGCGGCTCACTCAGACGAAGGAGACGCCAGGCGTGGCTTGTCTTCTTGCCTGGTGACGAGGTGCCGCAGCAGACGAGCAGTTCCTCCGCCCCCGAGGCGCGCGACCTGCTCGTCCGTGTGTTCGCGGTGCTCCGAAAGCTTCGGCCGAAACATCGGATCGCGTTCTCGCTGCGCTATATCGAAGGCATGACGCTTCCTGAAGCCGCGGAGGCCAGCGGCGTGTCGCTAGCGACGTTCAAACGCTGGCTCAAGGCGTCCGATCACGCTTTCCTCGCTCGGGCGAAAAGGACGGACCACGCGCTTTACCAAGAGCTTCTCGAGAGCCCGCGTTGGGGTGCGCCATGAGCGAGCGCTTCGAAAGACTTGGCGCCGAGGTCGCGGGGACGCAAGATGAGTCGCTCGACGACCCGCGTCGGCGCGCCCGTGTTAGGCGTCGTTTGTTGGATACTCCGGCGCCGCCAGTGCGGCGCCCCTTGCGTGCTTGGCGGCCCGCTCTGGTCCTGACGGTCGCTGCCGCAACCGCAGTCGCTGCGCTGACGTTCTGGCCGAGCGCTGTGAAGC
>JBATLA010000822.1:0-3305 GCA_049669945.1 Polyangiales bacterium
CTCGCGCACGAAGGCCGCCGACCCGCAGCCGGCCGCGGAGCGCGGCGCCGACAACGAAGAGGTGTTCCGCGCGTGCGGCATCACCTACCCCGCCGGGGGGTGAGATGATTACAGATTTCGACGACTATTTGATCCATCAGGCCGCCCTCCCCATCAATCAGATGGGAATCGTCAACCGCAACGCCTATGATCGGTACTGGTTCAACGGCTTCGACAAGTCGGGCACGTTCCTCTTCGAGGCAGGCTTTGGACGCTACCCCAATCGGTTCGTGCAGGACGCGCATTTCAGCGTCGCCGTCGATGGCGTTCAGCACTCATTCCACGCGTCACGACGCATCGCCGACAACCCGATGGACTCGAGCGCAGGCCCAATGCGGGTCGAGGTGCTGGAGCCCATGCGCCGCATTCGCTTGGCGATCGAGCCCAACGACACCGAGATCGAATGCGACCTGACGTTCCACGCCAAGGCGCCGCCGGTCCAAGAGCCGAAGAACCACATGTGGGACGGTAGTCGGCTGATCATGGACGCGCAGCGCTTCACGCAATACGGCACCTGGGAAGGTTTCTTCTCGATCAAGGGACGTCGTTTCGAGGTGAAGCGAGGCGAGGTGATTGGCAATCGAGACAAGTCCTGGGGCATGCGCCCCGTCGGCGAATATGAAGAAGGTGCGCCCAGCAAGCTGACCACCGACCCCGCGGTCTATTGGATTTGGTCGCCGATTCACTTCGATGGATTTTGTACGCACTTCCTGACCCGCGAGTTGCCCGACGGCTATGCCGAGGAGATCGCGGCGTCGATCGTGAAGACGTACCCCGACGATCAGGAGGTGCCGAAAGGCATCGTCGAAGCGGATGAAGAGAAGATGGTGTCGGCCACGAACGTGATCCGCTGGAAGAGCGGAACGCGCTGGCCCGAGGCCGCGACGCTAGGGTTCGTGAAGCGCGATGGCACCAAGCTCGAGATCGAGCTCGAACCGATCTTCCGTTTCCAGATGATGGGAATCGGCTACCAGCACCCCGAGTGGGGTCACGCGGTGTGGCGGGACGAGCTCGAAATCGGCTACGAGAGCTGGAAGCTCGATGAGGTCGAGGCCGACGAGTACTGCAGCATCCACGTGCACAACGTGGTCCGCGCGAAGATGGGCGACCAGACGGGCATCGGCATCCTCGAAACGATCGTCTTTGGGCGCCACGAGCCAAGCGGCTTCCAAGACCTCTTCGACGGCGCCCCCTAGAAGCCGAAGCCGGCGCCAAAGCCGATGATCGGGATGTTGCTCGGGTAGAAGGCGTTGCGGAACACGTTCACCTTGAGTGAGACGATGACGAACGCTCCTCGGCCGACCCCCATGACGTAGCCCCCGCCGAGGAGCAGGTTGCCATAGTTCGCGCGGCCCGACTTGAAGCCACCCTGCTTGAAGCCCGTGTTGATCAGCTCGCCTTCCACGATGACGAAAAGCGATCTAATCGGATAGAGGCGAACGAAGAGCGAGCTACCAAACGTGTTCCAAACGGCGTTGGGAATCACGCGCTTGTCGTTGGTGTACTCGTAGCGAATCGCGACACCAGGCTCGACGATCTTCTTGAAGATGTACGAAACCTGAGGAGAGATCCCGAAAGAGATTTGGTTCGCGCCGAAGCCAACCCCGATGCCGCCGAGGACTCGTAGCTGGCCGAGCTTTTCCTTTGGGGGCTCGACCTTGGGCGGGGTCTCGGGCACCGGCTCCGCAGCCGGCTCCGTGGACGACGGCTCCGCCTGTGGCGGTGGCTCCGTGATGACCTCGACCTCGTCTTGGGCGCGGGTCACGACTGGGCTCGCAAGAACCGTCAGAGCCCCTACGACGAACGCCGCCCCCACCCAAGAAAGCCGAAACACACTTTCTTTATAGCAGAAGCCGGTGCTCGAGATCTCAGGTCACCAGGACGGTCGCCAGGTCAGATTCGAGCCGAGTACGAGCACGCTCACATCCTCTCCGAACATGCCGTCGACACGAAGGCCGAGGTCGAGATCATCCAGGATCGACCAGTAGAAGATCCCTCCGGCGGAATGCTGTAGGTAGCTATCCGGCGTGGCCTTGTACTGGTTGAGGGATACCCGATAGTAGGCCGAAATCTCGCCCACCTTCCGGATGTCTACACCGGCGCCGAGGCGCGCGGCATAGTCGGACACGAACGAGCGAGCATATGCCGCGACCGACACGTCCATCCAAGCGATCTCGGCAATGCGCAGAATGCGCGCCTGTAAATAGCCGGCAAGCTGCTCGAATTCATTTTGGGTCTCGCTGTGCACGAGATTCCCGCCTGCGTGCAAGATCACGCGCGAGAACGAGAAGCTGGTGTCCAACCCGCCGAAGTAACGTGCGTCGCTACTGTTCTGGCAGACCAGCTCGTCGCCGTTGCTCGACGTCGGGTCGGGGACCGTGTTGCAAAGGTAGCCCAGCGGTAAGTAGTTGGTCAGCCACATCGAGCGCTCGGGGTAGCGCAAGTCGAAGCGACCCGAGATCTGAAAGAGCCCGATGCGCACCGAGGCGTCTAGTCCTGCAGCACTGACCTGAACCCTCGGCGCTTGCCAAACGTTGTCCTCGTCGTGAACCGAGAGCTCGAAATGGCCGGCGACACGGCCGTTTCCAGGGAACACATTGAACTCGGCGTTGAAGCGGCGCTCGTCGATCTCGCCCATGAACACCGAGCCGTGCGCGGAAAGCGCGACGAAGGGCTGAGCGTCGAGAGATGGGTTTTGATAAACGAGCTCCCCACCAAAGCGGCTGGCCTCGAGACTCGGCAGATTGTCCAAGGGGTTGGGTAAGGTGCCGCCGAACGCGCCGATTGAGAACCCCGCCCAGGACGGAGACCGCACGCGCGCCCCGTCGAGCTGTCCGACGCCGACCGCCACGAATGGCATGCGCCCCAAACCGACCTGTGCGCTTTGTGCCGTGCCGTACCCGAACTGGAGGTCGCGAACCAAGACCACCGGACGCGACGAGTTTCCGGGGCGATTGTTGATGCTCCCCCCAAACCAGGACTGCACGGCGAAATCGACGTCGAAGAAGACCGGCTGTTCGAACGGCTCCGCATGCAGCCGCGTGCGCAGTGAAGCGCGTCCGAAAGACGACTCGCGATCATTGAGTCCGATGACGCCGCCGACGTTGGTCGAAAGCGCCAGGTCCACTCTCTGGCGGTCAGACCAGGTGCCGAGCGGCACGTACTCGGGCGTCTGCTGGCTTGCAGGCCTGACGGCCTCCGGCCACTGCCCCTCGTAAGCGCTCAGGGGTCGGGGCTGCGCGAGTCGTGCAGACGCGGCCTCGGGC
>JBATLA010000823.1:0-2339 GCA_049669945.1 Polyangiales bacterium
GCATTAGGCCGGACATGATTCGCCCAACCACGTCCTGGCGCGCCTGCTCGGCGATGGCCTCGGTAGGCGGCTGGTCTTCTCCCGCGAGCGAGCGGAGCATCGTCCAGAAGTCCCTTCGGTCCTCGCACGACTCGACGATGGGCTTGGCGACCAACAAGCGGGTGAGCTGGTTGTCCTTGTCGACCATCCAGACGTACGGAACACCACCGTCGCGATCGTCCTCGTCCATGTCGAGGAACTCGGCGAGGGGCACCATGTTCTCGTTCCAGGTGTCAGGTGGCGCGACTCGGAAGTGCTTTCTGAATCGCGTTTCGGTCATGGCGAAATCCGCGAAGGTCAGGGGAAGCTCCATCTCCTTTTCGACGCCGTCGTCCTGGTACTTGATCGTGTAGCGTGGCCAGTCCTCCTCCATCTCCGGATTGCCTTCGAGGTCGAAGCGCTCCTGCAGGGTCTTGCCGGCGTCCGGATCGTAGCGAAACAGCGGATACGCGCGGGATTCGACGGCGAGCTTCGACTGCGCGGAGCTCATGTCGTCGCCGATGCCGTGCTCGGGCTGGCAGTTGCTATAGAGATTGAAGAGCGCCGGGCGCCGGGTCTTCAAGCCCCGGATGAAGCCTTCGATCATGTGGCTCGGGTGCGCGATCGTGCTCTGCATCACGTAGCTGGTCCGGTGCGCCATGCCGATGAGCCCGATTTCCTTTCGAGGCTCTTGCTTGCCTTGGATGGCCTTGCCGTACTGCGCCATATCGGAGATCTGGCCGATGAAGCCCGAGGTGCAGGCCTGGCCACCCGTGTTCGAGTAGACCTGCGTGTCGACGACCAAGACCTTGATCGGCTTTCCCGAGGCCATGAGGCGAGAGAGGTTCTGAAAGCCGATGTCGTACATCGCGCCGTCGCCGCCGACCGCGACAACGGGCGGGCACAGCTCCCATTCCTCGTCAGTGAACTGCTGCCAGTTGAAGTACGTGAAGAACGAGCTGTGCTCTGAGGGGCGGTACCGGTCTTCGAGCTCGAGCTCGGCCGTGCGGATTGCCTTGAAGCCCTCGGCCATCTTCGCCATGTGGCCTTCGAAGATACCCATCGCCATCGAAGGGGAGTCTTGGAAGAGGTGGTTGGCCCACGGGAACGGATAGGGGTTGAACGGGTACGTGCTGCCCCAAACCGAGGTGCAACCCGTACTGTTGATCATGCCCATGGAGGTGCGGCCGCGACCTGTGGTGCCATCCGTGTACTTCCACTTGAGGTTCTCGAGCTTGGCGACCAGGCCGGTCATGCGCTTCAACCACTCCTGATCGAGCGGTTGGCTCCCGCGCATGCTCTCCATGCGCTCGGCGATGGCGGCGAGTGTGACGTCCTTGTCGCCGATGTCGTCGACGATCTTCGCCATGATCTCGGGGTCGCTCACGTTGAGCTCGCCGGTGAGCTTCAGCTGGATGTGTTTCTTCAAGCGCTCGATGAGATCGGTGATGTGCGCGAGGTGCTTCCCGATGCGGGGCCGCATCAAGGCTTCCACGGTCGCGATGAAGATGTGCATCGCGGTCTTCTCCGAGCAACCGAGACACGCGCCGTCGCCGCTCGTGAACGGCAGGTAGTTCGACTTGTCGAGAAGGATGGTTTCGAGCGCGCCGATCCCTTCTTCCAAGTCGTCGACGCGGATGTACTTCTCCGGCGTGTTGGGCAGGTCGGTCCACAGGTTCCAGTTGTCGCGGAGCTCCTGCACCGATTCCGTGGTCTGCCTCATCGGGCGAAGGGCGTCGTCGTTGCAGACCTGAACGCACTCCATGCAGCCCTTGCAGGTGTAGGGGTTCACGGTGATGGACAGAAGGCCACCGCTTCCTGGCTGATCCTGTTCGGGCAGGGTGTAGTGCGGGCGGGTGAGCGCGAACTGAAAACCGTTGAGCTCTTCCTTGAAGAGATCGAGCTCCTTCTGAAGCGCCTGCTTGTCGCTGCCCTGAAGGTCGCTCTGTTTGACCGTTTGCATCATGGCTTGGTCCATGAGAACGGAAACCGAGTCGGTGTCCTTTGCTTCCTTGAAGAGCGCGTGGAGGTTTCGCTCCATGACCTTGGCGGCCTTGGGCAGGTGCTTGATGTCTGCACCGTTGCCGTTCTTGCGCACCCGGTTCACCACCGTGTCCAGCACCTGACCGACCTCGTTGACGAGCCCGGGAATGGCGGTGTCCGGGCAGACGGTGTAGCAGTTGCCGCACGCGGTGCAGTTCTCGGGCACCCACTCCGGATGTTCAAAACGGATGCCGGTCATGTCGCGGAAGAGCGCCGATGAGGGCGGCATGATACCGAGGCCGATGAACGGGTCGGTGAGGTTGTCGTTGCCCATGCCC
>JBATLA010000824.1:0-3393 GCA_049669945.1 Polyangiales bacterium
CGGCGGCGTGAGTGACAGCCTCGCTCATCGACTCGGCCCGGCGGAGCTCGACAGGCGAGCCGGCGAACGCGTGCTCCAACAAAGGGGCGGCCTCGCCGAGCACGATGATGGCCCGTCCCTCTTCGCCCATTCGATCGCGAAGCGGTTGGTAGCTTCCGCCCTTGTCGACCCCGCCTGCGATCAAGACGATCTTCCCGCCGGAGCCAGCGAGCCCGTCAATCGAAGCGACCGCTGCTCCGACGTTCGTCGCCTTGGAGTCATCGATGTATTCAACGCCTTCGACGGTGCGGACGTACTGCATGCGGTGTGGAAGACCTCCGAACTCGAGGAGGACCGCCGCGATGTCATCGGCATGCACGCCCATCAGTCGAGCGGCGAGCGCCGCTGCGCAAGCGTTCGAGACATTGTGCGAGCCACGGATCCGAAGGTCGCGGACGGGAACACGGAGTGCACCTCCTGAGTCGACCAAGACACCGTCCGCTACACGGACATCCCCATGAAGGCCGCCAAACAAGACGACCGTGCCGCCGTCTTTGACCAGCTCGCGGAGGTCTGGGGCATCCGCAGGTAGGATGGCAAAGTCGCTCGCCTCCTGCCGCTCGAAGACCCTCGCCTTGGCTTGTGAATACGCATCGAACGACGGGTAGCGGTCGAGGTGGTCCGGCGTGACGTTCAAGAGAACCGCTACGTGCGCCTTCATCCGCGAAACCCGCTCCAGCTGGAAGCTCGAAAGCTCGACGACGACGATGCCGTCTTTGCCTGCCGCGTCGGTTCCAACAGCTTCGATCAGCGGACGGCCCAAGTTCCCGCCGACGAACATCGGCCGTCCGAGGCGGGCACACATCTCGCCGATCAACGTCGTGACGGTGCTCTTGCCGTTCGTCCCCGTGATCGCAACGATCGGCGCTTCGATGAACCGGGAGGCGAGCTCTATCTCGCTCACGATGGGAACCCCGCGCCGCTCGGCCGCCTCTAGCTGAGGCAGAGGCGGCACCCCTGGGGAAACGACAATCAGGTCGAGATCCTCGAAGGCGCGATCGGGATGGCCTCCCAAAACGAGCTTGGCACCCAGGGCCGCGGCATCCGACGCGGAAGCTCCCAATGCTTGCGCATCGCGCTGGTCGCTGACCTGCACACGTGCCCCTCGAGCCGCGAGGAAGCGCACGACAGCCAGCCCGCTTTGCCCGAGGCCAACCACCATCACGTCTTTGCGAGAGAGCTCCACGACTACCTCAACTTCAGCGTGGCGAGGCTGAATACCGCCAACATGATCGCGATGATCCAGAAGCGAACGATGACCCGCGGCTCGGGCCAGCCCTTCTTCTCGAAGTGATGATGAATGGGCGCCATCAGGAAGATTCGGCGCCCGGTCATCTTGAAGTACCCAACTTGCAGAATGACACTCACCGCTTCGACGACGAAGATGCCCCCGAGAATCACGGACAGCAGCTCGTTCTTGGTAAGCACGGCCAGAGCGCCGAGGCCCCCGCCGAGCGCCAACGACCCCACGTCCCCCATGAACACCTGCGCGGGGTACGTATTGTACCAAAGGAAACCGAAGCCGACGCCAACCATGGACGCGGCGAAGATGCTCAACTCGCCGGCGCTTTCGATGTGGGGAATATCGAGGTAGTTGGCAACGACGTTGCCGAACAACGTCAGCCCGGCGAGGTACGCGAGCATCGCGTATGTGCCTGCGGAGATCATGACGGGTCCGATCGCCAAGCCGTCGAGGCCGTCGGTGAGGTTGACGGCGTTCGAGGTGCCCACGATGACGAAGGAGGCGAAGATCACGTAGAGCCAGGGCGGCAACTCGATCGGGTACTTGGAGAACGCTAGGAAGGGGGTCGCCAGGCGATATCGAATCTCGAGCCAGTCGCCCGGCAGGCCCGCTTCTCCGTAGAAGAGCCAGCCGCACACGAGGATCGCCGTCGAAAACTGCAGTAGCAGCTTGTACCGCCCGGACAGTCCCCCCGTGGACCTGGTGCGGATCTTGGAAGTGTCGTCGATATAGCCGACTACCCCGTACGCAACCGTAATGAGGGTGACGACCCAAACCATCGAGTTCGACGGATCAGCCCAGAGCACGGTCGACAGCACGAGGGCGAGCAGCATGAGCGCACCACCCATCGTCGGTGTGCCTGCCTTCGAGAGGTGCGTCTCGGGCCCGTCGGTTCTCACGACCTGACCGATCTGCTTGCTCTGGAGCCGGCGAATGAACCAAGGATAGAGCCCGAACGAGAGCAGCAGCGCCGTAATCGTAGCCATCAAGAGCCGAAACGGCACATACCGAAGCACGTTCAGGAACGACAGCGACTCGTGCGTGTGCAGCGGGTAGAGCAGGTAGTAGATCACGACGGCTCTCCCTCCCGAAGCGGCGCAATCACGCGTTCCATCTCCATCGACCGGGATCCTTTCACCAAGACGACCGCGCGAAGCGGGAGACGATCAGCGATCTCTCCGCATTCGGACACGTCCTCGAACCACAAGGTGTCGATGCCTCGGCCGTTGGCGGCCTCTACCGCCACGCGCATACCCTCGCCACAACCGATGAACAGAAGTGCGTCGGCGTCCGCCACGAGCTCGCCGACCCGGCGGTGCGCCTCCTCACTTTGCACACCAAGCTCATTCATGTCTCCGAGCACCACGACGAGCGGAGCGCCACGTTGCTTGGCAATCACACGAGACGTCGACAGCGCGACTTCCATGGATGCAGGGTTCGCGTTGTAGCTGTCGTCGATGATCAGCCGGTCGTCGAAACCAGCGAGCGGTTGCATGCGGCCGGGCACCGGCGCCACGTCGACGATGCCTCGGGCCGCCTCGTCCAACGGAACCCCGAGCCCAAACGCAAGCGCCATGACGGCGGCTGCGTTGAGGACGGCGCCCTCTCCAATCAACCCAATCTCGAGCTCGACGCTCTGTCCGCGCACCTGGAGCTGGGCGCGGGTGCCTGCTGCGCCGACCTCCCAGTCGAGTACGCGGACGTCATTGGTTGCGCCCCGACCGTAGAAGAGCTTGCGGGCGACCGGGACAATCGAGGCCCGCTTCTTGATGGGCGCGTCATCGCCGTACGCCACCGCGAGCCCGTCTGGCGCCAACGCGTGCAACAGGGAAACCTTTTCGTCGGCGACCGCTTCGATCGAGCCGAGCCCTTCGGTGTGCGCGAGGCTTGCTCGAGTGACGATGGCGGCGTTCGGCCGGACGATCTCGGCCAGACGCGCGATCTCACCAGGCTCGCTGGTTCCCATCTCGACGACGGCAGTGTCGACCGAATCGTCGAGCCCGAACAAGGTCATCGGTACGCCGATGCGGTTGTTCAGATTGCCCGTCGTGGCGAGAACGCTGCGGCCCGCGGACCGGAGTGCAGCCGCCGCCAGAGTCCTGGTCGTGGTC
>JBATLA010000825.1:0-2520 GCA_049669945.1 Polyangiales bacterium
CTGCTATCGGGCGCGGCGGCGAGGACGACGCCGTGTTGGCCGCGGCCGACGTCCCGATCTCGCTTCGCCTCGTTGGCACTGCACTCGAGGAACGCGGGATCGTCATCGCGAGCCGGGACGTACGCGATGCAGCCAGCGCGCTCTGGATCGCCAAAGCCGTGAGGAGGTCGACATGGCGGAGCCTCGGCGTGTCCCTCGCCGCGACCGTACTCGTCGCCGCGGGTGCTTCTCTTGGATGGATGACGCCCGTCGCAGCGGCGCTCCTCGCCACTGCTTCGGAAGTCTGGGCGCTTCGGGCTGGCTCCCGCCTGCTTCGCCGTGTAGATCTCCGGGTGCCGACGCGGCAATAGCGGAGAACGAACGATGAGTGACAAGGCATGGGGCGGACGGTTCGAAGAAGAGCTGGACGCAATCGCGGCGAGATTCAGCGCAAGCGTGGATGTCGACGGCCGGCTGTGGCCGCAGGACATCGACGGCTCGATCGCGCACGTACGCATGCTCGCAGACCGCAACATCATCTCGAAAGAGGACGCCGCGCGCATCGAGGCCGGCCTCCTGAAAATCCGCACCTCGATCGAGGCCGGCGAGTTCCAGTGGGACGCCGCGAGAGAAGACGTGCACATGAACATCGAATCGGCATTGACCGAGGCCATCGGCGAAGCGGGCGGGCGCCTACACACGGGCCGGAGCCGCAACGACCAAGTCGCGACAGACATGCGTCTTTGGACTCGCCAGGCGTGCGCACAGGTCGCAAGGGATATCGACGGACTACTCGACGTGCTCGCCGACAAGGCCGACGGACACCTCGACGTTCTGATGCCAGGGTACACGCATCTTCAGCGCGCCCAACCCGTGCGACTGTCGCACCACCTCCTCGCCTGGGCCGAGATGCTCGAACGCGACAGAAGCCGCGTCGTCGACGCCGCGAAAAGGATGAACGAATCGCCCCTTGGCGCCGCCGCCCTCGCAGGAACGACCTTTCCCATCGACCGTGAGACCACCGCCGCATCGCTCGGCTTCGATCGACCCATGCGAAACTCGCTCGACGCCGTGAGCAGCCGAGACTTTCTCCTCGAAGCTGTGAGCGCCCTGGCGATTTGCTCCGTCCATCTTTCACGGATCGCCGAGGAGCTCGTGCTCTGGTCGAGCCAAGAGTTCGCGTTCGTCCAAATGAGCGACGCGTTCACGACCGGCTCGTCGATCATGCCGCAGAAAAAGAACCCCGACATGCCCGAGCTCGTCCGCGGGAAGACCGGCCGTGTCGTCGGCTCGCTCGTGAACCTGCTAGTGATCCTCAAGGGGCTGCCGCTCACGTACAACCGGGACCTCCAGGAAGACAAAGCACCGGTGTTCGAAGCGTTCGACACCGTCCAGGACTGCCTCGCGGTACTCACCGGCGCGATCGAGTCCGCCTCCTTCGACGCGGAACGGATGGCCGCCTCACTCCAAGCAGGCTTCCTCGACGCAACCGAAGTCGCCGACTGGCTCGCGTCTCGAGGGGTCCCATTCCGCGAAGCACACCACGTCGCGGGCAAGCTCGTTCAGCAGGCCGTCAAAGCGGGCAAGACGCTCGCGGAGCTCCCATTGCAGAGCTACCAGACCGCGCACCATGCGTTCGACGAGTCGATCTTCGCGGCCCTCGACATGGAGACCGCTGTAGAGCGGCGAGATGTGTTTGGCGGGCCGGCGCGCGGCCGAGTAGCCGACGCGATTGGGGCCCTCCGGGGTCGACTCCTGGCCCGCCGCGACGCATAAAGGGCTCCCATGTCGAACGTGCACATTCCGGAGTCGCCCTGGTTCTCGTATCGTGAGGGCGCGCTCGCCTGCGAAGGCGTCCCGCTCGAATCGATCGCGGCCGAGGTCGACACGCCGGCGTTCGTCTATTCGGGCGCGGCGATCGACGAAGCCTATCGCTCGATCGACGAAGCGCTCCGCTTCGCGCCCCACCTCATCGCATACGCCGTCAAGGCGAACGGCAATCTGTCGGTCTTGGCGCGGCTCGCGTCGCAAGGCTGTGGGGCCGATATCGTGTCCGTCGGAGAGATGCAGCGCGCCCTGAAGGCCGGCTTTCCACCGGAGCACATCGTCTACAGCGGCGTCGGCAAGCGCCGCGAAGAGATCATGGCCGCCGCCGAGGCGGGCATCCGCGCACTTCACGTCGAAAACATCCAAGAGCTGGACGTCGTCGAGAGCGTTGCGCTCGAGCTCGGGCGCACGCTGGCGATCGGCCTTCGCGTGAACCCAGACGTCGACGCCAAGACGCACCCGTACATCGCGACCGGGCTTCAGGAGTCCAAGTTCGGCCTCGCCATCCCGGTCGCAGAGTCGGTGCTCCCGCGAATCCTGAAGAGCTCGCACCTCGAGCTCGAAGCAGTGGCCTGTCACATCGGCTCGCAGCTTTCCTCGCCACAGCCACTGCGCGATGCGATCGAGATCCTCGGCGGCTTCGCCAAGCGCTGCATCGACAGCGGCGCGCGCTTGCGCGCGATCGACGTCGGCGGAGGTTGGCCGATGCACTAC
>JBATLA010000826.1:0-2436 GCA_049669945.1 Polyangiales bacterium
CTCGCGATCGCCGCTCGCACTGCCGACTGTGTGCCGGTTCTCATTGCTCACCCCCGGACTGGGCACGTTACCGCGGTGCACGCAGGATGGAGAGGCGCGGTTGCCGGCGTGGTTCCAATCGCAATCGAGCGCTTGGCCCACGACCCCGCCGAGCTCATCGCCGCGGTCGGACCCCACATTCGAGTCGGCGCGTTCGAGATCGGCGAAGAAGTCGCGCGCGAGATGGAGCGCGCAGCCAGCGGTCGACCGGTCGTCGATCGCAGTTGCGCAAAACCCCGCGGTGACTTGGCCAAGCTCGTCGAGCTTCAGTTGCTAGACGCGGGCCTCCCCCAAACGGCGATCGACGATGTTGGTGGCTGTACCCACAGCGATGCTGCGCACTTCTTTTCGCATCGACGCGACCGCGGAAAAACAGGCCGCCATCTCTCGGCCATCGTTGCCCGCACATCGCGCTGACGCCCGTCGCGCCTCGCGGTCGCTCGTCTTGGCGCTTCATGCTAGCCAGAGGCCGTGGCCGAGTTCGCCAAAACCAAAGCGGGAGTCGACGCGTCCGAGAAGAAGACACTCGGCGAAGGGCTCTTTCGCAAATGCGATGCGTGCGGCGACGCCGTCAAAAAGGAGGACTTCGAGCGCAACCTCGAAGTCTGCCCAGCGTGTGGGACCCACTTCCACATCGCGGCAGAGGATTGGATAGAGATCTTGGCCGATGAGGGCACTTGGACCGCGAGCGACACCGATCTCGTTGCCGCAGACCCGCTTCGTTTCGTCGATTCCAAGACCTATCCCGACCGCGTCGAGGCTGCGCGGGCCTCCACGGGTGTAAACGACGCAATTCTCGCGGGTCCCGCGCAGATCGATGGCCGGCCGGTGCAGCTCGGGGTGTTCGTCTTTCGTTTCATGGGTGGGTCCATGGGGGCCGTGGTGGGCGAAGTGATCACGCGCCTGATGGAGCGGGGCGTGGAGCAGAGGCAACCGGTGGTCTTGCTGTCCTGCTCGGGCGGCGCGCGCATGCAGGAGGGCTCTCTCTCGTTGATGCAAATGGCTAAGACAGTCGCAGCGCGCGCGAAGCTTCGTCAGGCAGGCGTGCCGTTCATCAGCGTCTTGCTGAACCCGACGACCGGCGGTGTGGCAGCGAGCTTCGCGCTCCAAGGTGATGTCAACATCGCGGAGCCAGGCGCGCTGATCGGCTTCGCAGGGCCGCGCGTCATAGAAGACACCATTCGACAGAAGCTTCCGGACGGGTTTCAGCGTGCCGAGTTCCTCCTCGAGCACGGCATGATCGACATGATCTCCACGCGACAGGACATGCGCGATAACATCGCGCGCATCGTCGAGTATCTGGCAGGGTGAACCGGTATCGAGAAGCGTTGCGGTGGCTCTACGGATTGGAGTCACGTGGCATCAAGCTCGGTCTCGATCGAATGAAGGCCGCCGCGGAGGTACGCGGGCATCCCGAGCGCGAAGTCCGCTACGTACACGTCGCCGGAACGAACGGGAAGGGCAGCGTCGCGACGATGGTCGAGTCCGTCCTGCGGGCTGCGGGCTACCATACCGGGCAGTTCGCCTCGCCGCACCTGCAGCGATACGTCGAACGCGTTCGAATCGCTGGTCGACCAATCTCGGAGCGCGAGGCAGCGATTCGAATCGAGGCGCTCCGTGCCGACGATCGTCTGCCCCCGCTCTCCTTCTTCGAGTATTCGACCCTCCTTGCATTTGAGGCGTTTCGCGACGCCCGGTGCGACATCGTGGTGCTCGAGGTCGGCCTCGGAGGCAGGCTCGATTCGACGAACATCGTGATGCCAGAAGCTTCCGTGATCACGAACATCAGCTTCGAGCACGAACGAATTCTCGGTGACACTCTCGCGAAGATCGCGCGCGAAAAGGCAGGCGTGCTCAAACCAGGAGTGCCGTGCGTAGTCGGGGCGCGTGCCACGAGCGCGAGGCGCGCCATCCGCGCACGCGCCAAAGCCGTCGGGGCTCCCATTCGCTGGATCGGGCGCGACTTCGAAAGCCGCTGGGATGGCAAGCTGCTTTCTGTCCGGGTTGGCGATCGACGCTGGGACGATCTCCGTCTCGGCCTCCGCGGTCACTATCAAGCCGACAACGCGGCGTGCGCATTGGCAACCCTCGAGGGGCTCGGATCCCGTGGCTTCGAAATCGACGACGAACACATTCGCACGGGTCTTCGGCGGGCCAAGTGGCCGGGCCGACTCGAATGGCATCGGGGGAGCCCTGCGTTTCTGTTCGATGCGGCGCACAACGCGTCCGGCTGCGAGACGCTCGCGCGCTATCTCGACGACCTCGAGTTCCCGGGGCGGGTCGTGCTGCTGTTCGGCGCCATGGAAGACAAGGACCACCGCCGGATGCTCGCCGCGTTCGACGACCGGGCGGAGCGCCGGATCTATGCCGCCCCATCGGTGCGCCGCTCGCAGAGCC
>JBATLA010000827.1:0-2320 GCA_049669945.1 Polyangiales bacterium
ACGTTGATCCGAGCGGGCGCGTACTCGCATTCGGCCACCCGATGATGGACGCCGGCGCGACCGGGATCCCAACCGCAACGGCACGGGTCCTCCATGTGCTCGTCAGCGAGCTCCGCTCATTCAAGATTGCGGAAGCGGCGCACCCGCTAGGCGCGCTCGTCCAAGATCGTCAGCCCGCCATCGTGGTCGACCCGGACATCGCTCCGGCGCGCATCCCGGTTCGCGTGAAGATCAATGGCGTCGAAGGCGCGCCGAAGACCGAATGGAGAGCCGAAGTCGCCAGCCATCGCGCGCTCACGCCGTCGATCGTATTCGGCGTCATCGCCAATGCGGTGAAGTCGACCGCCAGCGATGCGACAGACGTGATCTTCACCGCCCGAAGCAAGGTCGGCATCGAGGGCCATGGTGTGGTTTCACTAGAGGAACGCGGATTTTCGCCCATGGGCGCGGCGAGCCCGGCAGTCTTCTCGCAGCTCCGCATGTTCGCACTCATGGAGGCGGCCTTTGCCAACGCCTTCGAAACCTCGCGCCCGACGTCGGTCGATCTCGAGCTGGATCTCGAGCTGAGCCGGTCGGTATATCAAGTCGTCGATGCGTCGATCGCGCATGACGAGGTCGTCCCCGGCGAGGATGTCACGATCTACGTCCGCATGCGGCGCGTCGACCGTCCGGACCTGATTCGCGCGGTCAAAGTCCGCGTCCCCGAGGCCGCCGCGGGCGGCACCGTGAAGGTGACCGTCGCGGCCGGCAATCAAGTGCCCATCGAGCAACCCCGGGCAGGGTCTCTCGATGACTTGATCGAGCAAACGAAGCGGCGCTACCCGTCGACGTCTCTCGTGGTGGCCCTTCAGATGCCGACGCGCGGGCTTCGTTTCGAAGGCCACGTCGTCGACTCCCTGCCGCCGTCGGCGCTGAGCTCGCTTCAGCTCGTCAGCAGCTCGGAGGACAGCCGCCCGTTCATCACACAGTCCCGCACGGAGATCCCAATGCCGCAGGTCGTGATCGGCGGCGCCAAACTGGCCCTTCGCGTCCGCGCGGTGGCCCGCGATCAGCTTCTCGGCGAGTAACCCAACGATGCAGAATTCAAGAATCACTTCGTCCCTCGCGCTGGCCATGTTCGTGCTGACTACCAGCGCGACCGTCGCCGCCGTCACCACCCAGAGCTTCGTGCTCGATAGCGCCGACGCGTTCTTTCAGGGCGAGCTCGAAGGGACGGCCGTGCGTTCAGACGGCGTCGTCCGACCGGGAGCCGCGATCGAACGCGTTGCGCTCGAGAACGTCCCGCTCGCCTACAGCATGGTGCGGCGCGGCGACACGATCTTCATCGGGACAGGAACGAACGGCACCGTCTACCGCGTAAAGGGGAAGAAGGTCGAGGAGCTCGCGAGCACCGGCGAGCTCTTGGTTGCCTCCCTCGCGTTCGGACGCGATGGCGCGCTCTACGCGGGCACCTTGCCGAACGGCCGGATCTATCGAATCGACTCGAAATCGGGGGCGATGAAGCGCTTTTCGGTGCCGGCAGGCGCAAAACACATCTGGGCGCTCCACTACGACAAGACTCGCGGACATCTGGTCGCTGCAACGGGACCCGAAGGCAAGCTGTTCAGCATCGACTCCCTCGGCCGGGCCAAAGAGCTCTACAAATCCGAGGCGTCACACATCATGGCCCTCACGGGAGATGACAAGGGCAACCTGTACGCCGGCACCAGCGACTCCGCGCTTCTCGTTCGCATCTCCCGCAGCGGCGACGCGACGGTCGTTCACGATTTCCCTGGCACCGAGGTCACGGCCATCGACCTCGAGGACGGCCGCATCGCGGCGGTTGCCAACCAATTCAAGACCGCACCCGGGGCAAACTTCAAGCCTGGCGCGCCCAACAAGGGTGCTCAGCCGGCCACCCGCCCACGACCTGGCAGCGGACAACTCTGGCGGATTGACACGGATGGCCGGGCCGAAATGCTCCTCGCCCGGAAGGACACGCACTTCACCGCGGTGCAGTGGGGCCCGGACGGCATGATCTACGCGAGCGGTGGCCACGAAGGCCGTGTCTTCAGGGTCGAGCCCGACGCGAGCTATTCGATCTGGGCCGATGTCGAGGAGCGCCAGGTATTGGCGCTCGACCTTCGTCCGGGCCAGCCCTCGTTCGTGACCGGCGACGCGGCTGCGCTCTACCGCGTTGAAGGCGGCGCCCCCAAAGACGCGGTGTGGACCAGCAAGGCGCTCGACGCGACCTTCCTCTCGTCGTGGGGCCGCCTCACCTGGCGCGGCAGCGGACGCTTCGTGTTTCAGACCCGCTCGGGCAACACCCAAATCCCTGGCG
>JBATLA010000828.1:0-2916 GCA_049669945.1 Polyangiales bacterium
TCCGGAGAGCTTCGTTCCGGCATCGATCCCACGATCGGGGCGCTCGCAGGGCAGGGCGCGCTCGAGCTCGACGGCCCATCGGCGGTCGAGGTCACGGTCGACGGCGAGGACCTTGGGGCGCTGCCGCTTGCGCTTCCACTCGATGAAGGACGACACCGCGTGCGGTACCGCGTCGAAGGCACCAGCACCGATCGCTTCTACTACGTGAAGTCGGGGACCACGCGTGCGTTGACGGTCGTCACCCGGCCGGGTGGTTTTGTTGACGCTCGCTAAAATCGCGTGCTAACCGCAGCAAGGTTCTCCGGGGGCGGAAACGCAAGCGAAAACGACCTCCTCGGGCACGGGAGGAAAGCGGTCGATGCGATTGTTCTTGGTGGTGATCACGACCCTCGCGGTTTCGCTGGGGTGCAGCTCGAAGGGTGCCAAGCCGGACCCGTTTGCAGGGTTTCAGACCCACACGGACCTGACCGAGCTTCGGCATCTGGCGGAGGTGCGCGACGGCGGCTGGTACATCGATTTCGGCACTCCGGCTCAGTCGAAGTACACGGTCGGCGATTGGCGGAGCGGTTGGGTCGGCAAGGGAGCAGACGGCGACGCCACTTACGCGCATGTCGGGATGCGAGGCCGGGTGTACTTCGGCGCGGATCGCCCTGAGGCCCTGGTCGCCCGAGTGCGTCTGCGTCCACACGGAAGCAAGGCGCTCACCCCGTATCTCAACAACGCGCAACTCAAGTCGATTCACCTCGGCAAGGGCGACGGGTTCGCCGAGTACGACATCGAGCTCCCGCGGGAGCATGTGAAGGCCGGCGAGAACTATCTGCTCCTCACGTTCGGGGGCACGACGCCCGTCGATGGGCAGGATGTCTCGGTGGCGGTCGATTCGATTTGGATTCGCACCGAGGCCGAGCTCGCATCGAGTGCGCGTGCGCCGGCGTACGACACGATGGCTGCAAATGTTCGCCTCGGTGAAGAGGAGCGACCGGCGCTTGCGTTGTCTCGAAGCTCGACGCTTCGCTACCACTTGGTCGTCCCGAAAGACGGGATGCTGGGGTTTGGGGTTGGTGTCGAAGGGGAAGGCGAGGCGCCCTTCACCGTCGAAGTGAGTGCCGACGGGCAGCCGAGCGTCCAAGTGCTCACCGGCGTCGCAACCTCCGCGTGGAACGATCACAAGGCCGACCTAACGGCTTTCGCTGGGCAAACCGTCCGGGTCGACCTCCGGGCCGAGGGCGAGGGGGCGGGTCGCCTGGCTTGGAGCTCGCCTCGCGTGTTGGTGCCGGAGCGTCCGGCGCCAAGTCTCGATCCCGCGAAGAACGTGGTGGTTTTGGTGGTCGACACGCTTCGGGCGGACAAGCTTCGCCCGTTCAATCCGTCGACGCGGGTCAAGACGCCTTCGGTCGATCGCTTTGCGTCGGAAGGCGTCGTGTTCGAGCTCGCGCAATCGGCGGAGAACTGGACCAAACCTGCGGTCGCTTCGATTCTGACTGGTCTGCACCCGCAGACTCATCAGCAGAAGACCGGCGACGCAGCGCTCCCTGATTCTGCGGTGCTCCTGAGCGAGCATCTGAAGGACAACGGGTTTTCCACCGGGAGCTTCATCGCGAACGGCTACGTCTCCGATCGCTTCGGCTTCGACCAGGGCTGGGACGACTACAGCAACTACATTCGCGACGGCGGAAGCACCGAAGCGAAGGACGTGTTCGACGCCGCTGGCAATTGGATCGAGGCACACAAGGGCGAGCGCTTCTTTGCGTACATCCAAACGATCGATCCGCATGTGCCGTACGACCCGCCGGGGGCGTACCTGCAGATGTACGACCCGAGCGAGTACGACGGCCAGGTACGGCCTCGCATGACCGGTGACCTGCTCGAGAAGGCAAAACGCAATCCCCCCCAAGTTGTGTTCGATGCGCGCGACAAGCGGCGCATCGAAGCGCTCCATGATGGCGAGATCACTCAGCACGATCATTTCTTTGGGGCGTTCCTCGACCGGCTCTCGGCACTCGGTCTGTCCGAGGACACGTTGGTGGTGGTGACGTCGGACCATGGGGAGGAGTTCGACGACCACGGCTCGTGGGGACACGGGCATTCGGTGTACCAAGAGCTCCTGCACGTACCTCTCATGTTCCGGCTTCCCAACAGGATTCCGGCGGGCGCCAAGGTCAGCGATGCGGTCAGCACCATGGACATCTCGTCGACGGTCACCGAGCTCCTCGGCGTCGAAGCGATGGAGCACAACGAGGGGCACGCGCTCGTCGGATTGATGCTCGGGGAGCCGTCGTCGCGTCCGGCCGTCGCGTTTAGCGATTTTCAGGACGACCGGCGTGTGATCACCACCGCTCGATGGAAGCTCATCCTTCGCGGTAATCTCACGTCCACCATGTTCGATCTCGTGAAGGACCCCAAAGAGCAGTCCGAGCTCGACGCCTCCGCTTTCCCTGTCGGGCGGCGGTATTCTCGCATGCTGCTCGGCCAGTTCCTTGGAGCGACCAATCGAGGGGACTGGTTGAGTGCAGAGCAGAAGGGCGGTACACAACTGGAGCGCGAGAACGCGGAGATGGACGACACGATTCGCGACCAGCTTCGCGCGCTCGGATACGCGCACTGAGGTCTCATGTTCGTCATCGAGCAAACCCGAGAGCGGTACCTACGAAGCCCGCGCTTGGAGCCGGTGGCGGATGGGGGCGCGCTTCTGCACGTCCTGACATGGACGGGCGATGAGGAGTGTGTCCTCCGCTTCCAGCTCAGTCGCGAAGGTGCCGTCGAAGGCGAGCCTTCGGCGACCGACCACGCACCCGCGATCATGGGCTGGGCCCCCGGTATGGTGCACCCGGTCAACGACCCGCTGGCCGAGCTCGAAGCGGAGCACCAAGGCTGGCGAGCGAGCGTGCAGCATGAGGGCGCGCGCTCGACGGTGCT
>JBATLA010000829.1:0-8599 GCA_049669945.1 Polyangiales bacterium
TCCTCGACCCGCAAGCACGCCCACGCTCAAGCCGGTTAAGGCCAGCGCAAAAACCATGAAGCTGAACAAGTAGACCATCAACTCAGCTGCCAAAATCGTCGAACATGACGTTCTCCTCGGGAACACCGAGGTTGGTGAGCATCCTCTGGACCGCAGCGATCATCAAGGGTGGACCGCACATGTAGTATTCGCAATCCTCCGGCGCCGGATGTTGGCTGAGGTATTGCTCGTACGCGACCGAGTGGATGAAGCCAACAGGTCCGTCCCAGTCATCATCCGCTCTGGGTGCAGACAGCGCCGCCGTGTAGGTGAAGTTTGGATGTTCCGCGGCGAGGCGTTGAAACTCTTCGTGATAGAAGAGGTCGCGCTTGCTCCGAACGCCGAACCAAAACGAGATCTTCCGGTCGGTGTTGATGCGAAGGAGCTGGTCGAGGATATGCGAACGCATCGGCGCCATCCCAGTGCCACCTCCGATGAAGACCATCTCGTTCTTCGTCTCTCTCGCGTAGAACTCGCCATACGGTCCGGCGATCGTCGCTGTGTCGCCGGGCTTGAGGTTGAAGAGGTACGACGAGACGACCCCAGGCGGCGCGCTGTCCCCCGCACTTGGCGGGGGTAACGCGATACCGATGTTGAGGAGAATGATGCCCTTCTCTTCGGGGTAGTTGGCCATCGAATAGGCGCGGGTGGTGGGAACCTTCGTGCCCCCGACGTAGCGCCAGAGCTGGAGCCGATCCCACTCGTCGCGGTACTCCGACTCGATGTCGAAGTCGGAGAAGCTTGCGCGGAACGGCGGGCACATCACCTGGATGTAGCCGCCGGCGCGGAAGGGCACCTCTTCACCTTCGGGGAGCTCGAGCACGATCTCCTTGATGAAGGTGCTCACGCCTTGCGTGGAGCGGACCGTGCACTCCCACTCCTGAACGCCGAAGACCTCCTCGGGAATCCAGATGCGAAGATCGTCCCGAACCGCGACTTGGCAGGACAGCCGAACGTGCTGCGCGGCTTCAAGCGGGCCGATCAGCGACTCCTCGGTAGGGAGTAGCGGGCCGCCACCTTCGGTCACCTTGACTCGGCATTGGCCGCAGGTGCCCTTGCCGCCGCAACCTGCCGGCAGATGAAGCCCTGCATTGGCGAGCGCCTCGAGCAGCTTGGAGCCCGCGGCGACCACGAGCTCTCGGTCGTCGTTGACCACCAAGGCAACGCTCCCGGTCTCGACGAGTCTCGAGCGGGCGGCGAGGATAATTGCCGAGAGCAAGACGACTACGCCGGTGAACACCCCAACAGCCAGGACGATTTGCAAAGCCATCCGCATGACCCCCTAGAGCTGAACCCCGGCGAAGGCCATGAAGCCGAGCGACATCAGGCCGACGATGATGAAGGTGATCCCGAGTCCCTGAAGGCCAAGCGGCACGTCGCTGTACTTGAGCTTCTCCCGAATGCCCGCCAAGCCGACGAGCGCGAGCGCCCAACCAAAGCCACTGCCGACGGAGAAGACCACACTCTCGGTGATGGTGTAGTCGCGCTGCACGGCGAACAGGGTTCCGCCGAGGATCGCGCAGTTCACGGTGATGAGCGGCAAGTAGATTCCGAGCGCGTGGAAGAGGCGCGGAAAGTATTTGTCGAGGACCATCTCGAGAATCTGAACCATGGCCGCGATGACGCCGATGTACGTCACCAGCCCCAGGAAGCTGAGGTCGACGTCCGGGAGCCCGGCCCAAGCAAGCGCGCCCTCTTCGAGTACGTATTCGTAGAGCAGTGCGTTGGCTGTCACGGTGATGAACTGGACGACGATGACCGCTGCGCCGAGGCCGAACGCGGTCTCGATCTTCTTCGACACCGCGAGAAAAGTGCACATCCCGAGAAAGAACGAGAGCGCCAGGTTCTCGACGAAAACCGCCTTGATGAAGAGCTCGATGTACTGACCGCTCATCAGTGCGCCTCCGTTCGGTGCACCTCGTGGATGCGGTACTCCTGCTCCTCCACTTGCTCTGCTTTCCACGTCCGGACGGCCCAAATGATGAGCCCGATCACGAAGAACGCACTCGGCGGAAGCAGCATCATCCCGTTTGGGATGTACCAACCGCCGTCGGCTACGTTCGGGAGAATTGTGTAGCCGAGGAGCGTGCCCTTTCCGAGCAGCTCGCGGCAGGTGGCCACGAGAATCAGGATTACGCTGTAGCCAAGACCATTGCCGAGACCGTCGAGGAAGCTCAGGCCTATCGGGTTCTTCGACCCGAAGCTCTCGGTGCGACCAAGCACGATGCAGTTGGTGATGATGAGGCCGACGAAGACTGAAAGCTCTCGGCTCGTTTCGTACGCAAACGCTTTGAGAGATTCGTCGACGACGATGACGAGCGAGGCGATGATCGTCATCTGTACGATGATGCGAATGCTTCCGGGCAGCACCTTGCGGATGGCGCTCACCGACGCGTTCGCAAGCGAGGCCACTACGGTGAGCGCTACGCACATGTACAACGACGGAAGAAGCGACGTGGTGACGGCCAACGCGGAGCAAATGCCGAGCACGTGCAGCGTGACGGGGTTGTCGTCGACGATCGGGTCGAGCAGGGCCCGCTTTGCTGGTGAGTCGCTCATGACTCTTCTCCTCGAATGTTTCGGAGGAACGGCCCGTAGCCGTGGTCCCCGAGCCAGTAACGGATGAGGTTGGTGACACCGTTACCGGTGAGGGTCGCGCCCGATACGCCGTCGACGCGATAGTCGGAGAGCGGGTCGTCAGCTGTGGCGCGACCCTTGAAGACCTCGAGGCGAAGCGCGCCTTCCTCGTCGTAGACCCGCTTGCCAGGCCATCGAGCGCGCCAGGCCGCTTTCGTCACGAAGTCGCCGATGCCTGCCGTCTCCGCGTGCGCGTAGAACACGATGTCCGCGACGGTGTTGCCGTCGGGCTCGAGCGCAAGGAAGCCGTACAAGGTCGACCAAAGGCCGTATCCCGACACGGGTAAGATGATTCGCGTGACCTCGCCGTCCTCGCGCACGAGGTAGATCCGGGCTCGCTTCGCGCGGCGGCCGACTCGCGCGACGTCGAGCTCTGCGGGGACCTCGATGCTGAGCTCCGGGTCTCTTTTGGCGCGAACCGGATCGAAGGTCTCCGGATCGACGTCGTCGACGTAGGCGCCTGTTTCCAAATCCACGACACGCGCCTCGATGGCCGCGAACAGCGCGTTCACGTCGGCACCCGGCTCCATGAGGCCGGCGACTTCGAGGATGTTTTTCCGAACGTCGAGAAGGGCGTTGGCGACCTGCAGCGGCTTGAGCACCACCGCCGCGGACGCAACCAGCGAGGAGCAAACGAGGCTCACGAAGAACGCGACCAGTAGCGTCCGCGGGACGCTCTCTCGCTTGACGGGCTGTTTGCGGACCTCAGGCACTTCGCCTCAACCTCCGGTTGATGTTGGCACGCGTGACGAAGTAGTCGATTGTCGGCGCGAAGATGTTGGCAAACAAGATTGCCAGCATGATGCCCTCGGGGAAGGCCAGGTTCACGACGCGGATGATGACCGTGAGCGCGCCGACGAGGACCCCGAACACCCAACGGCCTGAATTGGTGACGCACGCCGTGACGGGGTCGGTGGCCATGAAGACCGTGCCAAAGGCAAACCCTCCGAGGACGAGGTGCCATTGCCAGCTCATCGCGAACATCGGGTTGGTGTCGGAGCCGGCAGCGTTGAAGATCAACGCTGTGGCGACGGTCCCGATCAACACGCCAGCGATGATGCGCCAGGACGCCACGCCGGTGTAGATGATGAAGATCCCACCCAGCAAACACGCCAACGCGGAGGTCTCTCCGAGCGAGCCCTGGATGGGACCAAAGAAGGCGTCCATCCAGGTGACACCGCTATCGAGGATGCCGTCGACTCCGCTCTCCGCGCCGATCGCGAGTGGCGTGGCGCCTGTGATCACGTCGACTGGGGGCACCCATACGGACTCGCCAGACATCTCGACGGGGTAGGCGAAGTAGAGGACCGCGCGCCCGGCGAGAGCCGGGTTCATGAAGTTCTTGCCCGTCCCGCCGAACACTTCTTTGGCGATGACGACGCCAAACGAGATCCCGAGCGCAACCTGCCAGAGCGGCGTGGTCGCGGGCAGCGTGAGGGCGTAAAGGATCGAGGTGACGAAGAAGCCCTCATTGACCTCGTGATTCCGAATGCCGGCAAACAGGACCTCCCAGAATCCGCCGGCCATCAGCGTCACCACGTAGATCGGGAGAAAGTAGAGGAGCCCGTAAAACGTCGCCGCACCGACGTTGCTCGGGTCGTGCCCGAGGCCGATCGCGGCCATCACCGCCCCGCGCCAGTCGCCGGGGGCGTTCAGACCGAGCTCCGCCATGGCGAGGTTGGCCTGATAGCCGGTGTTCCACATCCCGACGAGCGCGCACGGCAGCACGCCGACCACGACCAGCCCCATGACCCGCTTGAGGTTGATCGCATCTCGGACGTGGGGCGCGCGCCGCGACACGTCCGATGGCGAGTAGAGCAGCGTGTCGAGCATCTCGAAGATCGCCTGATAGTTCTCGAGGCGGGAGCCCTTGCGGAACTGAGGCTCGAGCTTGTCCAAGAGATTTCGAAGGGAACGCATCAGCCGTTCTTCTCGATCAGTTTGAGGGCTTCTCTCAAGAACGAGCCGTAGTCGTACTTGCTGCAGCACACGAACGAACAGAGCGCGAGGTCCTCCTCTTCGAGCTCGAGGCAGCCGAGCGCCTTGGCCGATTCGGTGTCCTGTACGATGAGCGCTTTGAGCAGGGGGACGGGCAGGATGTCGAGCGGCATGACGCGTTCGAAGTTGCCGATTGGCACCATCGCGCGGGGGCTGCCTTGCTGAGAGGTCGTGAGCGCGAATCGGTAGCTTCGCGGACGGAGGGCGGCGGCGAACTCACGAATCGCCGAGAACTTACCGAAGCCCGGGGTGATCCAATCGAGGAAATGACGGGACGTGTCCTCCTGAAGGACGCTAAGCTGGATGTCGTAGGGCCCGAGGTATCGCGCCCTACCCGCAGCACGCCGGCCTCCGAGGATCGAGCCGGAGATCACGCGACAGGGCACTGGTTCGATCTCGCCGTCGAGCAAGTCTTGCGTGCTGGCGCCAACCCGGGTGCGAAGCAACCGCGGCCGCCGCACGAGCGGGCCGCCGAGTGAGATCACGCGCTCGGTGTGAATCCTACCCGTCGTGAAGAGAACGCCGATGGCAATGACGTCTTGGTAGTGCAGGTACCAGACGGACTTGCTCTCGCTCACGGGGTCCAGGAAATGGATGTGCGTTCCAACGAGCCCCGCGGGATGCGGGCCGTCGAACACGGCATGCCGCACGTGTTCGATCGGCGGAAGCAGGAGACTCGGGCCTGGCGCTTGGCAGACGTGCACGTCCCCGTCCGTCAGGCGGCTGATCACCGCCAAGCCATTCCGAAACTCCTCAGCGCGTTCCGCAATCACGATGGAGGGGTCCGGCGCCAACGGGTTGGTGTCCATCGCCGTGACGAAGATCGAATGCGGAGAGGCGTCTGCCTGGGGCACCTTGCCGAACGGACGCGTGCGAAACGAGGTCCACCCTCCGGAGCGGAGCAGCACCTCCCGAACGGCGTCGCGATCGAGCTTCGCCAAGGCTTCGGGTGCGTGGGCGCCAAACGTCTCCTCGTCTTCGCCATCGACACGGATCACGATCGACTGCAACGCTCGACGATCGCCGCGGTGAATCGCCACGACCTCCCCGCACCCAGGTGAGGTGAACATCACCTCGGGATTGTTCTTGTCGACCAGCAGCGGCTGGCCAAGAACGACACGACCGCCGACCTCGACAGCGAGGCGCGGGCGAAGGCCGCGAAAGTCGCGTGCGACCAGGGCTACCCAGTCCACCGAGGCGGCGTCGTAAATTCGCTGCTCCGGCTCGCCCGCGATCGGGATGTTCAACCCTTTTCGGACACGGACGTGCATCGCAGAACAGCGAGACTACCAATCCGGCTGCACGCGGCCAACCCCGAACAGCGGTTATCGTGTAAGCTCCAGCGATGGTCGACTCGTCGGTTGTCTCCCGCATCGTTCACGAGTCTTACGAGCGCTCGGAGCCGTTGATGCCCACCGGCAGGTGGTGGGAAGAGCTCGACCAAGACTTCTCGCGACGCCCTGAGGCCTTCGACTTGGCTCGCGCGGATCGCTTGCAGATCGGCGCGGCCGCAGGATTCGACCACCTCGTCAGGGCGATCTTCGCCTCCATGGTGGGCGCGACCGCCATTCCGTTTGGCTTCAATCCGATCGAGCTCCGAAGGTCGATGCGAAGCGTCGGTCTTTACGCCGACATGGCCGAATCGGGTGATCCGACCCGCTTCTTCAAGCAGCCTCCCTCAGGCGTCCGGGTGCGAACGAAGCGCGGGCGCTGGTTCCCGCGTTTCGAGCCAGAAGATGGGATCTGCGAGGTGCTGCGCTTCGACAGCCCCTTCCAACCCGTACACCCCGACCAGCACAAGCCCTATCTCCGCCACGACGAGAATCGCGTCGCCTACGCGCGCCTGGTGCGCCACCGCGACGGCCCGCGACCCACCATCGTGGCGATTCATGGCTTCACAGCAGAAGGCTATCTCATCAACGAGTGGTTCTTCGCGCTCCCCTGGTTCTACCGAATGGGCTGCGACATCGCGCTCTTCACGCTGCCTTTCCACGGGCCGCGGCAAACCCGCTTCTCTCCGTTCTCGGGGCACGGGTTCTTCGCGGGCGGCTCGTCCCGATTCAACGAAGCGGTGGCGCAGTCGGTATTCGATTTTCGAATTCTGCTCGATTGGCTTCAGCGCGAACAAGGCGTCGAGCAGGTCGGCGTGACCGGTCTCAGCTTGGGCGGATTCATCTCGGCGATGCTCGCAAGCGTCGAAGACAAGCTCGCGTTTGCCTTACCCAACGTGCCCATCATCAGCGTGGCCGACCTGGTGTTGGAGTGGCAGCCAATCGGCACGCTGATGCGCGCGGCGCTGGCAGCGTCGGGACTCGGCCCCACCGATGCACGCCGCCTCGTCGCCGCCAGTTGCCCCCTCACCTACCCGCCGGTTCTTCCACCCGAACGGCTCATGATCGTCGGTGGCGCGGGAGACCGCCTCGCGCCTCCGAAGCATTCGAGGATTCTGTGGGACCATTGGAACCGTTGCCGGATCTATTGGTTCCCGGGTAGCCACAGCATCCATCTCGATCGCGGCAATTATCTGACGGAGATGGCCCGCTTCATGGTGGGTCTCGGATTCC
This sequence comes from Polyangiales bacterium, assembly GCA_049669945.1. Lineage (GTDB taxonomy): Bacteria > Myxococcota_A > Polyangia > Polyangiales > Houyiibacteriaceae > SG8-38. The sequence goes on from JBATLA010000829.1 coordinate 7,239, forward strand.
TGCGACCAGGGGTCGCGTTGTGATTCCGGTGTCCAACCTCGACGCGGCGATGCTCTATGCCGAAACGCCCGAGATGCCCATGCACACGATGGGCATCTTGATCTTCGAGGCGGAGGAGCTTCAGCCCGACCCGGGGAGCGAGCTGTCCCGGTTCGAGATGACCAGGCGCGTGTTTTCCGATCGGATTCATCTCATTCCCCCGTTTCGACGGAGAATTGTCCAAGGGCCCCTCCAGATCGGCGATCCCCATTGGATCGAAGACCCCGCCTTCGATCTCGATCGTCACCTCGTCCACACCTCGCTCCCCGCACCGGGCGGGATGCGCGAGCTCTGCGACCTGGTCGGAACGTTTGCTGGAAGCTGCCTCGACCGTGATCGCCCACTGTGGAAGGTGATGCTCGTCGAAGGTCTCGAGGGCGACAGGCTCGCACTCATCATGAAGATCCATCATGCCGCGATGGACGGCGGCCGCGCAGCCGCCATCGCGGGCGAGCTCCTCGACACGACCCGGGAAGGGCAAGCGTTCCCACCCCCGGCCGAGCCGTGGATTCCCGACAGGGAGCCAAGCGTCCCCTGGCTGGCGGCCGATACGATTCGCACATTGCTGGGCAAGCCGCGCCGCGCGATCGAGGCAGCCACCAAGGTCACTTCGGCGGTGCGGGCTCGCGGAGCTTCCGAGGCTCGAGAAGTATCCGACGACGCCGAGAAGACCAAGGCCCCCTTGTTCGAGTCGCCGGTGACTCCATTCAACCACGCCCTGACGCCCGATCGCTCGGTTGCGCTCGCCGATGTTCCCTTCGAAGACGTGAAGGCCATCAAACGTGCGTTCGACGTCACGGTGAACGATGTCGTGCTGGCATCGTGCACCGCCAGCCTGCGAGCCTGGCTGGCACGGCACGGAGGGCTCCCCGATCGCTCGTTGGTCGCGACGGTACCCGTCTCGGTGCGTCACGAGGGAGATGCCGCGGCCAACCGCGTCTCTGTGATCCGCGTTCACCTGCCAATCCATCTCGCCGACCCGGTCGAGCGACTCCTGGCGATTCACGAAGAGACCGATCGTATGAAAAAGAGGCACCGCGGCGGCGGCGGTGGCGGAGACGTCCTCAAGAACTTCGCCGACATCCTGACGAACGTCACGGTGCCATGGATGATGACCCAAGCGATGAGCCTGTTCTCCTCGCAGCACCTGGCTGATCGACTTCCGCCCCTTTGGAACCTGGTCATCTCGAACATCGCCGGCCCGCCCGTTCCGCTTTACACGACTGGCGCGAGACTCACGCACCTCTTTCCCCTGGGGCCAGTCCAACAGGGCGCCGGCCTCAACATCACCGTGATGAGCGCGATCGACCGCTTGTGCTTCG
>JBATLA010000830.1:0-2305 GCA_049669945.1 Polyangiales bacterium
TCGTTTTCGTTTTGTGCGTCGTTGCCCCCGAAGAGCACGAGCGCCCATCGCGCCCCCGTGGCGTCGAGCTCTTGGCGGAAGTTGGCCGGGCGGCCCGCGAGGACATAACGAAGGTTCCAGCTCACGCCGGCAGCTTCGCTCGGCCGATTGAAAGAGTTGCGGCGACCGGTGTTGAAGTAGTCGATGGTCTCCCGGAGCTCCGGCTGGTCGCCGAGGTCCACGTGCTCCGTCGAAAAGCAATGTAGGAACGCTTTGCTGGCTACGCTCGACCCGCCCATCTTGGAGAACGCGTCGTCGCGGCGCTCGGAGTCAATCCCGTGGATCTGAAGCACATGTTCTACGACCGCGTCATCGAGCTTCGGCGCCTCGGCCCGGGCGCTCGTTGCAACGGCGAGCGCCGCGATCAAGAGAGCCCCGGTTCGCTTCATTGCATCGCGCTCGCGGGGATGAAGTAGAGTCGGCTCGGCTCACGCGCCGCGCCCCCGTACTGGTTGTCGGTCAGCAGCACAGCAGAGCCGTCCTCCAGCCAGGCGAGCCCCTCGAAGTTTGGGAGCGGGCTGATCAGCTTCGAGAGATCGGCGACGACCGTCGGCTCGACCCACTGCGGCTCCGAGCCGTGCGGAAAGCTAAACCGAAGGAGTCGCGAAACCTCGTAGTGCCGCTCGACGGCCAGCACCTCGATCGCGCCGTTGCGGGCGCGGCAGTCGAGCGCAGCAAGCTTCCCGGTGGCACTGCTCAGGGCGACCCGATGCGCGGTCCAGGTCTGTATCTTCGGGTCGAACATGCCTACCGGCGCCCAGCGACGATCCCGTTGCTCTTCGACGAGCTCGGTGCCGAGAACCATGACGCCATCTACGTGACAAATCCCCTCGATGCCATGGTTATCTCGAGCGGTGAGCTGCCAAAGCGTGTACTCGAGATGCCCGACCGGCGTCAGCTTGAATCGACCTCCATCGAGGCGACCGTCGAGGATGACGTCGCGCGTCCGACCTTTCTCCTGCGTCTCCGTGCCGACGATGAAACGCACGCCTTCGACCCAAGTCAGCGCCTCGAGGTCGGTCCCCTTCGGCGCGCCCACGACCGGATAGCGAGTGACACCAAAGGTCTCGGGATCGATCCGCAACACCGCGGCCGCGCCCTCTCCTGGCGCCCAAAATGCCCCGTGCTCGTCGCGGCTGAGGCCGGAGAGCCCGACGACGTCGGTGTCCAAGGTGACGATGCGCCCCGGCCCACGCGACTGCTTCTTTTTGGTGCAAGCGGCGCAGAGCAGAAGCGCCACGGCGATCGCCGCCCGTGCTCGCACCTGATCAGACCGCTTCGAGAACGGCAGCAGCGCCGAGGCCGCCCGCGGCGCAAATGCCGAGGAGGGCGGTTTCCTTGCCGCTCCGCGCAAGCTCGTTCGCCATGGTCGTCACCATCCGCGCGCCGGTGGCGCCAAACGGGTGGCCGATGGAAAGCGAGCCGCCGTGCACGTTGAACGTTGCGTCGTCGATCTCGCCGACCGCTTTGCTCTTGCCGAGGCGCACTTCGGCAAACCCCTTACTGCCGAGCGCCTTCGTCACCGACAGAACCTGAGCGGCGAACGCCTCGTGCATGTCGACGAAGCTCATGTCTTTGAGCTCCATGCCTGCGCGGTCGAGGGCCTTGGGCATCGCCAGCGCCGGGCCGATCAGCAATTGGTCTGCGGGATCGACGCCGACATAGGCCCAGCTCCTGAACGCCGCGAGCGGCTTGTAGCCGAGCGCGCGCGCCTTGTCTTCGCTCATCAGCAACACCGCGGCCGCGCCATCGGTCAATGGCGAGGCGTTGCCGGCCGTGACGGTGCCATCTTTGGTAAACACGGGTCGAAGCCTCGCGAGCTTCTCGACGCTCGTGTCGCCACGGACGATGTTGTCCGCGTAGACCCATCCCTCGGGGGACTCGACCGGCGTGACTTCATCGTCAAAGCGGCCCGACGCAATCGCCTCCGCCGCCAGATGGTGCGAACGCGCCGCAAACTCGTCCTGCGCTTCGCGCGAGATCTCGTTTCGCTGGGCCATCCGTTCGGCCGATTCGCCCATGACCTCTCCGGTCGTTCGTTCGGCAATTTTCGGCATTTTCGGCAGGATGTCGGTGATGGGCATCATCTGCGCGAGGACGCCGAGGTAGTCCCCCGGCGTGGCTGCCTTCCCGAATGCCAGCGGCGCCAGCGCATGGACCGCCTTCTGCGGTAGGTTGAGCGGCGCGTTGCTCGTCGAATCGGAGCCGCCCGCAATCACTACGTCGGCCTCGCCGCGCTCGATTGCGGCCGCCGCCAGTGTGACGG
>JBATLA010000831.1:0-2050 GCA_049669945.1 Polyangiales bacterium
AGGCGGCGAGGCTGGCGTTTGTTGAAACACACTCAAGGTCGCGAGCAGCGTGGGCACATAGAACAACAGCGACGCGGTCGGCGCAGCCCATCGTGCCCAGCGTTCACCGCGGCGAATCGGAAACGCAACGAGGAACAGCAACAGCGTCCCGAGCGCCAGCCAGCCGCCGCCGGCGACTTCCATGAGCGCCTTGATCAGCGCCTGCGTCGCAGCGTCGAGCTCCGCCCAGTCCTTGCCCAACGCAACCGCGTGATACGGCATGAAGGTGGGTCGAAAGAGATAGATCGCCCCGAGTACCAGGCTGGGGATCGCGATGCTCGTGTAGATCCATGCAGCTACCCTGCGGCGAAGCGAACGAGCCGGTCGCGAAGCATTCATTCGTTCGGCCTCAAGAGGCACTTGCCGCCGGTCATTTGGCTGACGTACTCCTCGGCAGCTCTCGGCGCGTCTTCGAGAGGGTACTCCGCCCGAATCTCGGTTCTCAGATCGGTGGAAACCAGCTTCTGAGCACGGCGCCACGTCAGCATGGTCTGCACCAGGTTCCTACTGGCGATGAAGGGGCCGAGCCAGAACCCGTCCACGGACTTGTTCTCGAAGATCAGCTGATCGGGCGGTGTCTGGGCAGGCTCGAAGGAAAGAGCGCTAAATACCGTGACCTTGCTATTCGATGGTAGCGCACGAAGCAGCCGTGCCGTCAGCTCCCCGGCGACGGCATCGAAGGCCAAGTGCGCATCGTGCTCATGACAGGCGTCGCGGAGTGCCTCGTCAAAGCCGGCATCGCTGCTGTTGAGGACGGTGGAGGCTCCCTGCTGCCATAGTAGCTCGACCTGCACGTCCCGGCGCACGACGTTGATCACTTCAATCCCTTCACCGGACGCTAGACGATTGACCATGCGCCCGAGGGAGCTCGCAGCAGCCGAGAGCACGATGGCTTTGTGATCGCCCTTCTTCGCGATTTCGATGAATGCGCTCGCCGTGAGGGGATTGATCACGGAGGTAGCCCCTTGTTCGAGGCTTACCGAATCGCTCAAAGGAAGCACCCCTCCCTTCGTCGACGCGACCATGTATTGCGCCCAGGCCCCGTCGCGCCTGCCATCCCAAAGGCATGCCACTCGGGCACCTTGGAAGTACCTCCCCATCGCTCCGGGGCCCACCGCAACGACCGTGCCCGAGCCTTCCCCACCTGGGACAAAGGGCGGGTCGGGCCTGAAACCATATCGGCCGCGCAAGACGGCCAAGTCCGAGGGATTGATGGGTGACGCGGCCATCCTCACGAGCACCTCGTCTCTCCCCGGGCTCGGGACCGGGCGACGTTCGACGCGAAGGCCTCCTGGACCCTCGTATGCGTGCAAAACGACTGCGTTCATCTCGTCTGGAATGCGTTCCTGCGCCATCCTTTCACCACACGAACTTCCGGTAGACCCGCGGGTCGATCGCCGCGGCGCCAAGCATACCGCCCGCAAGCGCTCCAGCGATCCCGGGGGTCATGACGTCCTGGCCCGTCAAAAACAGGCCGGGGACGGGCGTACGGGCGGCGAGCGCGTCCGACAACAATCGGCGCGGCGTCGTTTCGACGCCGTAGAACCCGCCCGTTTCGTGGCGGGTGAACGCCGCTGTGGCGAGGGGGGTGCCAAGCTCACTATAAACGACGAGCGGCGCCAGCGCCGGGAACTTCTCCGTGAAGAACGCCATCAACTTGGCCTCGACGTCCTCCTTGAACGCTGTCCATTCGGCGGCGCGCTTCCCGGGTTCCCTGTCGGCGAACTCGGCGACCGACGACCAATCGGCCCAAACCATCGCCTGGCCAGTGTGTCTGTTCGACGGGCCTGGGTCGTGCTCGGGATCCTTGAGCGACGGGAACGACGCGAACATCATCGGGATCGGCCCGCCGCCGGCGACCGCCCATATGCCTTCATCGGTGTCCCAGCTCTGGTAGAACCAATGGTTTGAGCGCGTTGCGCCGTGCCGGGCGATGTCTCCCTCGAAGCCGAGGAATACCTCGAAGTGGCAAATCGCTGGCTTGAAAGAAGCGACCTCGCGGGCCCACTCC
>JBATLA010000832.1:0-1519 GCA_049669945.1 Polyangiales bacterium
TCGAGGAGCCGTACATGATCGGGGTGTTGTTGTACGGCTTCGCTGCCGGCGCGCCCTACACTCCCAAGTTGGTCGGTCTCGCGGGCGGCGATGTCCCCAACTCGATTGCCGCAACGATGCTGCTCACGGTCCTCACCATCGTGCTGATGCCTCTCGTGCTGCCCTTTCTGGTGCCGGGTAGCGAGATCGGCATCTGGGAGATCGCCAAACCACTGTTGCTTCAGATGTTCGTGCCCCTGGTGGCCGGTTTGAGTATCCGTCACGTGAGCGAGGCGGTCGCAACGAAGCTCCGCCGACCAGCAAACGTCGTCGTGAACCTGTCGGCGCTCATCTTCCTCGTGCTTGCATTGGTCCTTCACTGGGACGAGCTCGTCGCGACTGCGGGAACCGGCACGGTTGCATACGCGGTCGTGCTGACGTTCGGGTCCTTTGCGGTCGGCTACGTCCTCGGCCCGGGTAGGATGCGGGGTCGAGTGACGCTCGGCCTCATCACGACCGCGCGCAACATCGGCGCGGCCGCCACCGTCGCGACCGCCAACTTCAGAGACGACCCCCGCGTCCTCATCACGGTCGCGGTCTGCATGTTCGTCGTGTTCGCGATCGCCTTCCCGGCGTCGAAGCTCTATTTCCGCAAACGCCTATCGGTGGAGTAGAATCCCAGCATGAGCACATCATCCCAACTTCGTCTCGGGTTCGTGGCCGTCACGGCGCTCGCCGCGGCCGTCGCGGCCGTCGCGTGTAGCAAAGGGGAATCCTCTCGAGCGTCCAATGACGCAAGCGGGGCAACACTCAGTCCAGCCGAAGCTCAATCGATCGCCGAGGAAGCGTATGTCTATGCCTACCCGATGATGGAGAACTACCGGACCATGTACCTCCAGGCGATCGACCGGACGGCCCCTGGCTATCGCGCTCCCTTCAACGAGATCAGCCATATGACCGAGCTCCTTGGCCCGGAGTTCAAAGACATCGTGCGGCCGAACAACGACACGATGTACTCGTTCGCCTGGCTGGATCTCCGCGCTCAGCCAGTGGTCATCACGGTGCCAGAAATCGAAAACCGCTACTTCTCCGTGCAGCTCGTCGACATGTTCACGCACAACTTCGCATACATGGGAACGCGAGCGACCCAGGGCGAAGCCGGGAGCTACGTCGTTGCGGGGCCACAGTGGAAGGGCCCTAAGCCTGGGAACACGAAAGCCGTGTTCCGAAGCGAAAGCGAATTCGTGTACTGCATCGTGCGCATCGAAGTGCGGGGCCCAGACGACGTGACAGCCGTGAACCACTTACAAGATGGCTTCCATCTCACGCCGTTGCACGTGTTCCTCGGCCACTCGGTGGCACCCGAAGCCTCCGGCATCACGTTTCCGGGCTACGACGCAGACAAGGCGAAATCGGCCGGATTCATCGACCTACTCGGGTTCCTACTCTCTCAGGTGCGGCCGTCGGGAGAAGACGAGCTACTGCAGCGCTTCGCCGAGATAGGGATACGCGCAGGTGCAACGGGGGCGTCGCTCAGCCT
>JBATLA010000833.1:0-7794 GCA_049669945.1 Polyangiales bacterium
ACCGCGGCGGCCAACCAGAGCTCCGCCTGATTGCGGTAGTCTTGGCTGACCGCGCCGTCCTTGCGGCGTGGCGCCTCAGCCGCTCGGCTCGAAGCGGCTTCCGCGCGGAGATACAAGTCGGGGGCGAGATCGCGAGCGCGCTCTGCAGCGGGGGTCTCAAAGAGCGAGTCCGAGGATCGTGTCGACTGCTGACCCGCACAGCCCAGCGACAAGACACAGCCAAAGGCCGCAGCAAGACGAACCTTCACGGCTCCCCTCCGCCGCGCGCAAGCGACGCCCGCTCTCTCATCAACGCTTCGAGCACACGCCGTTGAGCGCCCGCACGTTCACGGACCGCCGTCAGCCGGCGCTGCGTGGCGATGAGCTCAGCCTGAACCTCTCGTAGATGGAGCTGGCGCTCGCCGAGCACGATGGCGGCATGCGCCGTCTCACGCGCGCGCTCTCTCTTCTCCGGGTCGTCGGCTGAGCCTTTCGCGAGATCGAGTGCGCGCCGTGCCTGCTCTATGGCGCCTTCTGCATTGGCGGCACCTTCTCCCGTGGAGAGGCGTTCGAAACGCGCACGAAGCTGGACGATGTCCTCCGCAGGGACGGCGCCTTCTGCCGAGGTCCTCGCGGCGCCAAAGGCGAAGGCCGCGGTCAACAGGATGACACACGCCAGGACTGCGCGGACAGCTATTGGCTCACTGGTAGGAGAAGCGGAGCTCGTAATCACAGATGTGATAGACGTCGCCCTCTTCGATCCGCTTGGATTCGACACGTTGGCCGCCGTACTCGATTCCATTCGTGCTGCCCAGGTCTTTCATGAAGTACGCGTCGTCATGGAACACCACGGCCGCATGCCGGCGGGAGATGTTCCCATCGCGAATCGCGAGGTCCGCGGCGCGTGCGCCGCGCCCAATGATGTACTCGTCTTTGTCGATCGGGAATTGCTGCCCGTTGAACTTGAGCACGAGGGTCTTGCGGCCGGCCGCCTGCGAAGGCCGGTGACCCGGGAGAGGCGGCGGCATCGTCACGGCTGGTTGGGACAGAGGACGCGCCGGGACCGGCGTGAGCATGGGCGCAGGCCTCGGATCGAGAGGAGGGGCGCTCATTGGTGCTGCACCCATCACCGCGGAGCCGAGCGCCTCGCGCGCATCGATCGCCGCCACGGTCTCCTCACGGGCGCGCGCATACTCGCGCATCGCCTCGTTGATCAAATAGTCGACCGAGCAGCCGTGCTCGGCACTCATCCGATCGTAGATCTCGAAGAGATAGTCGCGGCACTGAAAAGCGCGCACGGTTTTTCTGTCACCCTGATCACCCATCTCGTCGACCACTCACTTCTCGTCACCCTGCTCCCGCGTCCGAAGCGCCTTGATCGCGGCGTCAGCGACTTGTCCCACCGTTTTCACCGGCGGATTCAGCTCCGACCACCCCTCACCTGATACTTCGACCTCGTCAGACATCAGTCGTGTCATGGCGGGAACCTCTGCCTCCCCACCTCTGCGTTCAAGATAGCGCAATGCGACCACACGATTCCACCACAGTTGCGAATCGAGCAGCGCAGTGACCGTCGATGTAGGGGGAGGTGTCATCTGACTCATGCGCGTCGCGTACCCTTCGAGCTCTTCCGGCTCGTACTGAATACCCGAAGTGGATGGTAATCGTTGAGAAAACTGCTCAATTATCGATGGCCCGCCAAGCGAGAGCACCAATTCGCCGGCCCGCCAGCGGAGCCGTTTGTCGAGCTTATTCGCCGAGGTACAGCCCGCCGCGGCGCATCCAGCGCGCTCGACCAACGGCCAGAGTCGCGGAATTGCAGTCCGGCTGTGAACGTCGCCGACACGGTCGAATGCGTAGTCCCGCACTTCGATCGGATTGGCCGGATCGAGGGCGATCGACAGAAGTCGATTGAGGTGTGGGCGGGAGACCTGTCCCTCGAGCGCCTTGAGCGCGGTCGCGCGACGCGCGTCGAGCCTCTCGACCCATGACTTGGTGTCGTCGGGACCGGGTTTGGTGTCGGCGATATGTAGGAGACGGGCGGCAACGGCGGCTTGATCGCCCAGGTGCCGCATCGCAGGAAGCGCACCATTGTTGATGTAGTTCTCGCGGTTGAACAAGGCGAGCGCATTCACTCGCGCCGCGTCCGCGGGTTCGCCCGCGGCTTCCAACGATGCCTGAATCTGCTCGGAAAGCCATTTGACGAAGGATGATTTCTCCATCTCCTTCTCGATGGTCACCAAGCGATCACCGGCGCGCTTCTTCGTATCGGCGTCGCCGCTGTCGCCGATGATCTCGGCGATCTTGATCATCGCGGCGGGCGTCATCTTCTCGTGCAGCGCATCAACGAGCTGACTGGCCGCCTCGGCGCCTAGCGCGCGAGTCACCTGCTCCGCGCTGTAATCCCCGGCGAGGCTTCGTCCCTCGAAGTCTGCAGAGTACCAGCCGAGGACGGAGCGAATGAGCTCCTCCCGCTTCGACTCCGGCGCATAGGGGACCACCATATAGGCGGCGTCCTTCGCGCGGACCTGAATCGGGTCGAGGCCGATGCTCGCCTTGTCGGGTGCTTGGGCAAGCAGCGCTTCGAGTCGCGGCACCATGCCGCCCACGATCTCTTCACTCGCGGCCGCGTCGTCTGATTGGAGATCGTCGAGCGATCTCTTCAGGAGTGCGAGCGCGTCGACGTCCGTGCGATCCATCTCGACGATCGCCAGCGCAGCCTCAGTACGGAGCTCCGGCGCGTAGCGAGCGCTCCCGACCACCGCGGCGAGCCGGCTGGGCCCTTTGACGGTGTCCTTCCAGTGCTGAACGTCGTCGCTATCGACCTTGCACCCGGCGAGCAGCAGAGCGGCCGTCGCAGAGATCACGATTATCTTGATTGTAGAGCCCATGTGACTCGCGGCGCGATCCCCCCTCGAAACTTGCAACCCACGAGGATAATAGAGGATTTGCCCAAGGGATCAAGAACGTCTACCGCGCGTGATTTCTTGACGAATCCCAGGGCGCCCGCATAGCCTGCCCTTGTAGGAGGCCGCTTACTTGAGCGCACATCAAACCACCTCTTCCGGCGACCTGGTGGCGCCGGAGGGCAGGCGGCAGGACGTCTTCGCGATCCTGACCCTGACCGCAACTGTTCTGCTGACCCTCTCGCTGATCTCGTATGACGCGCGAAACGGCAGCGCGAACCTCGTGGGACCCGTCGGTCACCGCCTCGCCCGGGCGCTGATGTTGGCGTTCGGCCTGGTCGCCTGGTTCCTGCCGCTCGAGGGGGGTCTGCTGACCTATCGACTCTTTCGCCGGCGCTCGGCGATGCTCGGCGTCGCGACGATGGCGTCGACTCTCGTGCTCGTCGTGATCGGCGCCGCGCTCGCCCATCTGTTGATCGAGCCGCAAGCGGTTTGGGGCGCCTCGCCTGGAGGCGCAGTGGGAGAGCTGCTTGGGGAGGTGCTTCGCTCGCTCCTCGGGTTCTACGGGACGGTGATCATCGGGTTCGCCGTGCTTGGCATCTCCGTCATTCTGCGCACCCCGTGGACGCTCGAAGAGATCAGCGCAGCCTTTGCCCGACTGTCGCACGCGGCCCTGGCCAAAGTGCAGAGCGTGTTCGTCGCGCTTCGGGAAGCGTGGGCAGAGGCCCGCGACATCCACGAAGAAGAGATCCGCGCGAGCCAGCCACGCATCATGGGCGTCCGGGTCGACGAAGAAGGCGCACGGGAATCGCACAAGCCGGAGCCGCCAGTCGTCACGCCTTCGCCTCCGCCCAAGCCAGAGAAGCCCAAGGTCGCAGCGACCGCTGGACCGACAATCGTGGCTCCGAAGGAAACGAAGCAGACCCCGCTCGAGATCTCGACACGGTCGAGGCGTCATCACCGGGACTTCCAACTGCCCCCGACCTCCCTCTTGGACGAGCCGGATGCGGCAGTCATCCACGTCGACGCCGATGCGCTGCGGGAGAACGCTGAGCTTCTCACCGAGAAGCTCGCGGCCTACGGCGTACGCGGTCGAGTCGATGAGATCCATCCGGGCCCCGTCGTCACGATGTACGAGTTCGAGCCACAGAGCGGAACCAAGGTCTCGAAGATCGCCGGTCTCGCGGACGACCTCGCAATGGCCCTGGCGGCGCAAAAGGTCCGAATCGTTGCGCCCATCGCCGGGAAGGCCCGCGTTGGCTTCGAGCTGCCGAATGACACCAGGCAGACCGTTCCGCTGCGCGAGATTCTCGAAGACCGGCGCTGGGAGAAGCACAGCGGCGCGCTCCCAGTTGCGCTGGGTAAGGACATTGGTGGCCAGCCCGTCTACGCCGACCTCGCGCGGATGCCGCATCTCCTCGTGGCGGGTGCCACGGGGTCCGGCAAGAGTGTTGGGCTCAACGTGATGTTGACCTCGATCCTCGCGAAGAAGACGCCGGACGAGGTTCGGATGCTGATGGTCGACCCGAAAGTGGTCGAGCTGCAGGTCTTCGACGGCATCCCCCACATGCTTCTGCCCGTCGTGACCGACATGAAGAAGGCCGCGCTGGCGCTTCGATGGGCCGTCGACGAAATGGAGCGGCGCTACCAGATGTTCGCCGACGCCGGCACACGAAACATCGACACCTACAACCGTCGTGTGGAACGGGTGCTGAAGGGCGACCTCTCGATCGAGAAGTTCATGCCTAAGCGCAAGGGCAAGGTCAGCGCGCAAGACGCAAACGGTCAAGAGGTCTTGCTCGATCCGACGGACGGCGAATCAGCCGACGCGGAGAATTTCCAGCCCGAGAAGCTCCCGTCGATCGTCGTCGTGGTCGACGAGTTTGCCGACTTGATGATGGTCGCGGCCAAGGACGTCGAGTCCTGCATCGCGCGTCTCGCCCAAAAAGCGCGCGCCTCGGGGATTCACGTGATTCTCGCCACTCAGCGCCCGAGCGTCGACGTCATTACCGGCATGATCAAAGCGAACTTCCCGGCCCGCATCGCCTTCAAGGTTTCTCAACGCCAGGACTCGATGACGATCCTCGGGCGCTCTGGCGCCGAGCACCTGCTCGGGATGGGCGACATGCTGATGATCCCACCCGGTGCGAGTGATCTGCAGCGCGTGCACGCGGCGTACGTCAGCGAGGACGAGGTCCGCACCGTGTGTGACTTCCTGCGGGAGCAAGGCGAGCCCACGTATCAACAAGAGATCCTCAAGCCACGCGAAGACGACGGTCCAGGCAGCGAGAGCGACGACCCGCTCTACGACAAGGCCGTCGCCGTCGTCGCGAACGCCGGCTACTGCTCGATCAGTCATGTCCAGCGCCAATTGAGTGTGGGCTACAACAAGGCTGCGAAGCTTGTAGAGCGCATGGAGCAAGAGGGCGTGGTCGGACCACCGAGCAGCAAGGCAGGGGGACGGCGAGAGGTACTCGTCGGCCCGATGTAGGCCCCGACGCTGTCGCTAACGCTGGCGCTAACGCTGTCGCTGGCGCTGTCGCTGTCGCTGACGCAGAATCCGCCCGATGTCCTCCGACGACGATCTCATCGCCCTCGATCGCGCACATGTCTGGCGCCCCTACACATCGAGCGACGATCACGAGCGCCGTCCTCTCTTCGTCGTCGACCGCGCCGAGGGTCCTTGGCTGATTGCCGCGGACGGACGGCGGGTGCTCGACGCGAGCGGGTCGTGGTGGTGCAATAATCTCGGGCACGGACATCCACGGCTTCGCGAAGCGATCCGGAGGCAGTCCGAGCGGGTGATGCATTGCACCTTTGCCGCGGCGACCCATGAGCCGGCCGCGCGGCTGGCCGCGGAGCTCATCCAGGTTTCCCCCACAGGACTCAACCGGGTCTTCTACAGCGACAACGGGTCGACTGCGGTCGAGGTTGCCTTGAAGGTCGCGTTTCAGTACTGGCAGCAGAACGGACAGCCTGGACGCAGGCGTTTTGTAGCGCTGCCGGGCGCCTACCACGGTGACACGACCGGAGCGATGAGCGCTGGGGCCGTCGACGAGTTCTCTGCGGTGTTTCGGCCGCTCCAGTTTGACGTCGCGAGACCGGATGAGCCCATCGAGAACGATTGGACGCCGGTCTTCGATGCGCTCTTCGCGACACTCGCGGAAGAAGGCAATGAGATCGCCGCTGTGATCGTCGAACCGATCGTCCAAGGGGCGGCTGGCATGCGGATGTATTCGCCCGCGCTGCTCGCCGAGCTTCGGCGCAAGGTCGACGAAGCAGGCGCGCTTCTCATCGCCGACGAGGTGTTCACCGGCTTTGGACGCACGGGCCCGATGTGGGCTTGTGAGCACGCGGGCATCACACCAGATCTCCTCTGCACTGCCAAAGGCCTCTCCGGTGGCGTGCTCCCCTTTGCCGCCACCTTGGCAACCGAGCGCGTCTACGAGGGTTTCCGCGGAGACAAGAGTCGAGCCTTGATGCACGGCCACACCTTCTGCGGCAATCCGCTCGGGGCGGCGGTCGCGCGCGAGGTTCTTGCGATCTACCGTGACGACGACGTGCTCGCTTCAGCCGCGCCCAAGGCGGCCAAAGTCAAAGCCGCAATCGAAGCGATGACCGCGATCCCAGGTGTCACGAGTCCGCGGGCGCTCGGCATGTGCGCCGCGTTTCAGGTCGGCGAGCCAGGCTACATGGGCAAGGTCGGCTGGGAAATCTCCGACGTCGCGCTCGAACTGGGCGCCCACCTCCGCCCGCTCGGCAACACAGTCTACATCGTGCCTCCACTCAACATCGAAGATGACGAGCTCGATCAGCTGCTGCAGATCGTGCGCGCTTCGACCGAGCGCGTGCTACGAAGCGCCGAGTGAGCTCCGTGGCCACCTCGACCCCAGCGTCGCGAACCCAGGTTTATGGCCTCGCGTTCACGGCGGGCGTGCTGCACTTCCTCGGTTGGGCCGGGTTCGGCATTTGGCCTCTCGCGCTCGTTTGCATGGTGCCGTTGTTCGCGGCACTCGAGCTCGGTTCGAACCGCAACTGGCTTCACTCCCTCGCCGTTGGATGGTTCTACGGCGCTGTCAGCTACGCGGGAGGCTATCACTGGCTCGTCGAGTTCCTCGAGGTGTTTTCCGGGTACGGCCTGGCTGCGAGCACCGTCTTCTTCCTGCTGTTCTGTCTGTATCTCGGGTTCGACTACGCTCTCTACGCCGTCCTGTATCGTGCCTTGCGCAAACGTGGCTGGTCGAGGGCCGCGGTGGCTGTTCCGCTTCTCCTCCTGATGGAGTGGGGCTACCCGGCGCTCTTCCCGACCTACCTCGCGAACAGCTTTCACATGCTGACCTGGCCGACCCAGATGGCCGACCTAGGTGGCCCCCTGCTGATCACGGCCCTCATCGGGGTGGTCAACCTCGCCATCTATGAGACATGGCGCTGGTGGAAAGAGCGCCGCGCCGCGCCGAAGCTGATCTGGGCCGTCACGGCGGCGGCCGCGCTCTTTTCGATGGTGTATGGCGTCGTCCGAGTCGCTCAGATCGAGACGCGCATGGCCGACGCGCCGGTGCTTCGCCTCGGGATCGTCCAAGTCAACATGGGCATTTTCGCCAAGTGGGACGAAGCCGTCGAAGGTCACCGTCGCCACCTCGAACAAAGCCACCAGCTCGAAGACGCGGGCGAGCTCGATCTGATCGTGTGGCCCGAGTCTGCGTACGTCTCGAGCCTTCCGCGCAAGCTCCCCTTGAGCGTCGACCGGGTTCGCCGCGGACTCACTACGCCCATGCTCTTCGGAGGTGTTTCAACGGAACTCGTCGACGGCGAGCGCAAGATCTACAACACGGTCTTTGCGGCGGATGCCGATGGCATGGTGCGTTCGACCTACGACAAAACGTATCTACTGATGTTCGGTGAGTACCTG
>JBATLA010000834.1:0-7149 GCA_049669945.1 Polyangiales bacterium
AATCGAAAACACGACCGGGTGGGCGACATCTTTCACGCCCGCAACGGCCGCTTCGAGTGGCGACTTGCCTTCCGTGCGTCCTTTGTAGACCGCCTCGCCGACGACAATCGCGTCATCGACCACCATGCCGAGCGTGATGATGAACGCGAACATCGTGAGCATGTTGATCGACACGTCGCCCACCGGGAACAACATGAGCGAGCCCGCGAAGGACACGGGAATGCCGAGGGTGACCCAGAACGCTAGACGGGCTTCGAGGAACAGCCCGAGGATGAGGAGCACCAGCACCAAGCCGATGTACGCGTTGTCGAGCAGGAGCTCGATACGCCCGGCGAACATCTCCGACCGATCGAACCAAACCGCGACCTCGAGGCCGGCGGGCAACGTTCGCTCGAGCTCCGCGACGTACTCCTTGGCGGCTTCCGCGACGTCGAGTGGGGTCTCCGAACCCACTCGATAGACGTTCACCATCACGGCCGGCTTGCCGTTGAAGGACGCCGTCTGGTCGTTGTCGCGAAACCCGTCTCGGATGGTCGCCACGTCGCGCACGCGCACTTGGGAACCGTCGGGCCGACTGGTGAGGATGATGCCCCCGAACTCGTCGCCTCTATCCCGTCGCTCCGCCGTTCTAAGCAGCACCTCGCCGCCGTCCGTCTTCACCCCGCCGCCTGGGAGCTCCACGGACGCGGCGCGGACACGGTCGGCGATTCCGGTGAGCGTGAGCCCGTGCTGCCGGAGCTTCCTCTGCGGAACGTCGATGCTGATCTCGAGCGGTCGTACGCCGGAAAGCTCGACGGACGTGATGCGAGGGTCGTGCAGCAGGCCACGACGGGTGTCTTCGGCCACTGCGCGCAAGACGGCTTCATCGATTTCGCCGTACAGAACGACGGAGATGACCTGGAGCTTGTTGGACACGACGCTGACCGTCGGTCGCTCGACGTCCTCCGGAAACGAGCTGATCCGATCAATGGCGCCCTTGACGTCATTGATCACACGGTCCGGATCGGCGCTGAGCAGCAGCTTGACGTTGACGGTTGCACCACCCTCGGTCGCGCTCGAGCGCACTTCTTTCACACCGTCGAGCCCGCGCACCGCCTCCTCGATCACCAACAACACCGCCTGCTCGACCTCGGCAGGACTTGCACCCGGATACGCGATGCCGACGTGAATCTCATCGAGGTCGATCTCAGGAAACACTTCCTGCGTAATGCTGGAAGCGAGCGTGACGAGTCCGCCGACGATGAGAACCAACATGAGGACGTTGGCCGCAACAGCGTTCTTCGCCATCCACCTCAACGCGCCGCCACCGGTTGCCATATGAGCGGTCGTACAGCTCGGCGACACGCGAAACTATACGTAATTGTTCTTAGTCTCGGTCAGCTTCACAAGATGTCGCGGAAACGCTGAGGATTCGGTCGCCGCGAAATTCGGAACGAGAACAATTACGTATGCGATCGAGTGACGCCGCGCCGAGAGTTGCGCTCAGTGAGCGCCGTGCTGTTCGTTCGCAAGCGGCGGTTGAGGAAACGTACTGACGATGTCGCCGACGACGATTCCGTCGGTGGCCGTGTCGATCCGGGCGAACTTGACGATCAACTCCCCTTTTTCGATCGCCTCGCGGATCAACGGTCGAGCCATGAACTCTTCTACGCGCGCGACGCGCGCATCCATGAGCTCCGTCAGTGCGGGGAACTTCCGCCTAGCCTCCGAGTTGGCGGCGGCGCCTTCGGCAGCGCAGTCCGTATGTGAAGTGAGCACCAGCACTTTCACACCGTTGAGCACGGCGAGCTCGAGCATTTCCTGCTCGGCAGGCGCGAGCACCGACCCGGCCGTCCGCACGATGTAGTAGTAGCGCCGAGTGTCACCGACCAGCTCGGCGGTGTCGATGCGCGCGTCCATGCATGCGAGAATGGCCACCACCGGATGCCTGACGGTGCGCGGAAATACTTTCCGCACGCCTGCGGCAAGCTTGTTCTGCGCCACGAGCTCGTCCCAAATCTCATCCGGTTTGATGGTGTCGTCGTGCTCGAAGTCGTATTTGCTCAGCCGGTCTTGCAGCCGGTACCCAATGTTGACCATGCCACCACCGATGGTGAACTCGACGGACGGGATGACCATGACTGCCCCGAGCGCCACGACAGCAACGAGCCCCAGGACGAGTGCAAGCTTCTTCTTCGTCATAGGTGCGGATAATACAACGGAAAACGGTCTGCGGCGCTCATTTCTCGACGTCTGGGTCGACCCGGCCCGGGGTCACGGTGAACACCAAGCCGACGTTGGCCATCGGTTGCGTCGCGTACGCGTGCCCCTCTCGCATGAAGCGGGTCGCTCGCACCCCGATGTCGGCAAGCATCTCGGGAGGTAAGAAAGAGCTGGCGGGCTCGCCCGCCATCAAGCTGAACAGTTCGAGCCCAACCAGCTTTCGCTCGGCGAGCTCCTCTTGGCGGCCGTACAACGGGACCATCACGCCCGCTCTCACGATCGCGGAGCGGTTCACGTCCTGGTACACCATGAACGCCGGATGCCGCTGAGACGTGCACGTCGTGCGCGTAAGGCCGTCGACGACCTCGGTGCTAGGTTCGCCTTCACATCGCTCGAAGAGCGGCTGGAGCGTCAAAGCCGCAGGGGACGAGGCAGCCCCCATCGGGGACTCGCTCTCGTCTCGCAGGAAGTACGCTGCGCCCAAGAGCACCGCGCACAACACTAAGGCGCTCGAGACGAGCACAGCTCGACTTGGGCCCTGCGACTTCTTCGACTCCATGGTCGAATGCTTAGTTCACGACCTCGGAGGCTGCGGCCTTGCCGCCCTCTGTGCCGCCTTCTTTGACGCCTGCCTTCACGCCGTCGGCGGAACCCGCCTCCATACCGGCTTCGGCACCCGTCTTAGCGCCGGCTTCGGCACCTGCGGTGACTTGCTTGGCTGCGGGGCTGGCGTCTTCCTTGCACGCAACCGTGAGGCTGAGCGCGAGCATTGCGGTCGAGATGACCAAGTACTTGAGAATAGTGCTCATTTGTCTGTTTCCCTCCTTCTGGGTGGCGGGGAGGCTATCAAAAGCCGAGCGCTTGGGATACTTCTCTGTCTTCCATGAAGCCACTCGGGACCGTCGACACCAGTTTCCTCCTCGCAGAGGACCGCCAAATGCCCATGCATACCGGGGGTCTGATGCTCTTTCGATACCCTGAGGGGGTCCACGAGGAGTGGCTCCACGAGACCCTTTCCTCGAACGACGACCCGAAGGCGGTGCAGTACCCATTCAACCAGAAGGTGGTCTGGCCGCTGCGGCGCTTGGGGCTCCCGCACTGGGTCGAGGACCAGCACCTCGACCCCCACTATCACGTCCGGCATTCGGCACTCCCGAAGCCGGGGCGCTTTCTCGAGATGTTTCGATTGGTCTCCCGCTTACACGCGACGCGACTCCATCGCGACCGGCCCCTCTGGGAAGCACACATCATCGAAGGCGTGCAGGACAATCAGTTCGCGCTGTACGTCAAGACACACCACTCGATGATCGACGGCGTAGGGTCGATGCGGATGCTCCGCGCCTGCCTCAGTAGCGACCCCACCGACAGAGACATGCCCGCGCCGTGGAACCTAGAGCGCCCACGACATACGAGGTCGACGAAGATCGATCCCAAGGCCGCGATTGCGGCGACCGCGGGCGCGATGGGAGGTGTGCTCAAGTTTGCCGCAGCGGTCCGACAACGCGACAAGCACGGCATGATCGCTCCGTTCCAGACCCCGGCGACGATCCTCAACGGTCGCGTGACGGGTTCTCGCCGTTTCGTAGCGCAGTCGTGGCCGCTCTCGCGCATCAAGAAGGTCGCCAAGGCCCTCGACGCGACGATCAACGACATCGTACTAACGATGTCCGGCGGCGCGCTCCGTCGCTACTTGATCGACCAGAACGCCCTCCCCGACGAACCGCTCACCGCGATGACGCCCGTTTCGTTCCGCCCGGCCGACGCGGACATCGAGGGCAACTCGTTTTCCGTCGTGTTTGCGAGCCTAGCTACAGAGCTCGGCGACGAGCTCGATCGTTTACACGCCGTGCAGCGCTCGATGGGGGAAGCGAAACGGCTCCTCAAGGGAATGAACAGCGCCGAGATCCCAATCTTCACCAGCGTGGTGGCGCTTCCTGTGCTGGTTCCGCACTTGCTCCGGGTATCGGGGCGCACCCGCCCGACCTTCAACGTCACCGTGTCGAACGTTCCAGGCCCTCAGGAGCAACTCTACTGGAACGGCGCGGCTCTTCAGGGGATGTATCCGCTTTCGATCGTGTCCCACGGGCAGGCTTTGAACATCACCGTCACCAGCGTGGGCCCCAGCTTGGATTTCGGCATCATATGCTGCCGGAGCTCCGTGCCGCACGCGCAGCGGCTCATCGACCACCTCGAGGACGCGCTTTGCGAGCTCGAGGCGCGAGTCTAGTCATCGGGCCAGCAAGTCGCCGAGCGTCACGATGCCTCGGCGCTCGGCCTTCTTGAGGAGCCGCTGGAAGAGCAGCGCCGTCGCCAGCGCATCGCCGGCCGCCGTGTGCCGCTCCGGGACTTCGATGTTGTAGCGCCGGACCAAGCTGTCCAGACGATATGCTTCTCGATCGTCGGCGCCGCGCGCCTCGTTGCTGGGCATCGGACTCACCTCCACGCGACGCGCGAGCTGTGCAGTGTCTACAGCCGGGCTCCAGACCTTCGCCCCCCGGTAGACGTCGATGGCCTTTTGGAGCATCCGGAGGTCAAAGGCCGCGTGATGCGCCACGAGCACCGAATCCCTGGTGAAGGCCAGAAAGCGCGCGGCGGCTTCGGCTTCCGGCAACCCGCCAACGAGGTCGTTGGAGATCAGCCCGTGCACGACCGCGGCGTCGGCGCCGCCGACGTGTGTTTGTTCGACCATCACCTCGAAGGCGTCATCGAGCGCAACTTCAGGGCCGTTCATCGCGACGCCGGCAATCGACAGGAGCCGATTGCTCGTGAGGTCGAGGCCGGTGGTTTCCGTGTCGAACACCACGAAACGAAGGTCACGCAGAGGTGTGCTCTTGGAAGGCTTGCGCTTGCACGCCATGTACAGGCCCAGCGGCTCGGGCCACGATGACGCGGCACCGGCGAATGCACCACCAGGGATGAGTCGCTTGATGAAATCGGGGATCACGTCAGGTCAGCGTAGGAAATCCGTTCTGTAGCGCGACGTCAACATCAACTGGACGTCCTTGACCACAGAAAACGTGTTCCGCAGCGTTTGACGCTCGAGCTTGTTCAGCTCCTTGATGTGCACGTAGCGGCCGGAAGTCCCTCTGGTGAGACCTTCGATCGCGCGAATGCGCATCAAAATCTCATAGGCCATCGCGGCTTCACCCGCGAGGCGAGCAAGGTTCTCGTTCGTGTCGGCGATCGCCTGCCACCGCTCGGCGGTGCTGCCGTAGATGTTGATTTTGTAGTCGTAGACCAGGATGCGGGCTGCGTCCGCCAAGGGCGTCATCGCGCGGGCTTTGATGTCGAAGGTGTCGCGATGCTCGCCGCTCCGCTCGACCACGACGTTCCGGAAGAAACTGAGAGGGGGTGGGTTCAAGACCGCGTTGCGCGCCATGAACCCGAGGAACAGACGATTGGCGTCGACGTGCTCGAAGATGTGATTCTTCAGTTCCGCTGCGAGCCCCTGCTCTCCGTAAACGGGACGGAAGTCGAAGAAGATATTGCTGTGCATGACCGCGACGTTTTCAGGTTCGCGGATCCATTCCGTGAAGCATCGCTTCCAGTCGTCCACGGACTGGTTCCACTTCGGGTTACTGGCCATGACCTCGCCCGGACAGCGCTCGAACCCGGCTTCGACCAGGACATCGACCACGCGCTCGCCGAGATCGAGAAAGAACCGCTCTGCCACGCCTTCATCGTCACCGGGGTTTGCATACATGATGGCGTTGTCTTGATCGGTGCGAAGGAGCTGCTCCTCCCGCCCTTCACTGCCAAGTGCCATCCAGCAAAATGGAACCGGGGGCTCCCGGCCACTCTCAGCCAGCTCCTCGAGCGAGAGATGGATCGCACGTCGAATCAAGGTGTCGTTGATCTCCGAAATCATGTTGGACAAGAAGCCCATCCCGACCTCGTCCTCGAGGTATTGGCGGAGAAGGTCCTCGGCCTGGTCGCGAAGCTCGCGGAGCCGTTGCTTGGTCTTTGCGCGGCTCATCTCGGAGAGAATCACCGTGGGGTGACTTCCCTGGGTCTTGAGGATGTCGTGCTCGGAGAGAATCCCGACGACCGGGGTCGATGGCGTGCCATCTTCCGTTACGGCGAAGTGGTGGAGGTGCTTCTTCATCACGGTGGCGATGAGCGACGACAGGGTCATTTGATCGTCGATCGTGAGTACGGGAGAGCTCATGATGTCGGAGATCAGAGCCGACACGGCCCGCCCCTCGGCGACGACCTTGCTTCGTAGATCCGAGTCGGTGACGATGCCCAGCTGGAGGTTGTCTTCGTCGACGATGAGAATTGACCCCACATTTCGCTGGCTCATCAGCGAGGCCGCATGGCGGATGGTTGTTTTGGGCGTGCACGTGAGGACGTCGCGAACCGGGTCGACACGCCGGGTGTGGTCAGTCGTGCTCGTCTGCTTGTCGTGGCGGCGCGCAGCGCGGACGGCCTCGAGGCGGTTGACGTCGCGAGGCATGGGCAGGTCGGCGGCGAACCCAGCAGCAAAGAACAGTGCAACGCGGGGCTCGTCCCGAACGAGCTCCTCGAGCTGCTCCTTGCCGATCACGTAGAGCAGCGTGTCGTCCTTCGCTTGGGTGGTCGCCAAGTACTCGCGATCTGCGAGGAGGGCTCGGACGCCGAAGATGTCGCCGTCGTCGCACACGTCGATGAGCAACTTCTCCCCGTCTACCTCCTGCGTGACGTCCACCTGTCCCTTCACGACGACGTAGAACTCGGGCTTCGGTGTCTCGCCCATCCGGAACACGACCTCGTCCGGCTCCAAGTAGCGAATGCGGATTCCGCGCGCGACTCGGTCCAGTAGGCTCTGATCGAGGCGGTCGAACGGAGCATGCCGGGCCAGCCGGTTGGCCACGGTGAGAATCATGGAATCCGACGACATGGAGGGCTATCTCTCGAGGGCTCGTTCTACGATTTCGCCAACATCCTTGGAGATGGTCGGCGTCGATG
>JBATLA010000835.1:0-4362 GCA_049669945.1 Polyangiales bacterium
CAGCCGGGCGGAGCAGGCACAGCTCCGCTGGTCCGAGCCCCCTCCGCCTCCGCCGAGCGCCAAGCCCAAGGTCAACGAGAAGGAGGAAAAAGAGGACAGCAGAGCCAAGAAAAGGTGGAAGAAGGCCTGGCCTTACGTTGTGGTCGGAGCACTGCTGGCTGGGGGTGTAACCTACCTCATCATTGATCGACGTAAGGATCCCGAGACGGGGATCCCACTGCTAAGATTTACTCCCGGTGAAGAGTAGCCCCCCACTCCCCTTTCTCGCGGCAGCCGTCTGTGCGGTCGCCATGACTCTGAGCGCGGCAAGCGCCCGCGCACAGGAAGCGCCGGAGCTCGTCCTTCCCACACCGTCGGATGGGTACCACACGGAGCAAATCGGCCCCGTGACATGGACCTACCCGGAGTCAGAGCGCGGACGGGTCGCACCCTTGATCGAAAGCCTCGACGATCACTGGCGCCAGGTCGTGAACGACTTTGGCGTCATCGTCAGCGACGAGCTCGTGATTCGCGTTGCCCGGAACCCGCGCGAGATGCGGGCGCTGGCCCCAGTCGACATGCCACCACCCGACTACGCCACCGGCGTCGCGTACTCGCGTTGGGGCGTGATCCTCTTGACGATGTCCGCGCCACAAACCTGGGAGCCACCTGACCTCGAGGTGGTGCTCGTACACGAGCTGTCTCACGTGGCGCTTCATCGCGCGGTGGCGGGACATGACGTGCCCCGATGGTTCAACGAAGGCCTGGCCATTCACCAGTCCGAAGTCCGCATGCTGCCGCGCATGGAGTCGCTCCTCCGCGCGGCCGCGCAACGCTCGATGCTTCGACTCTCCGAGCTCGACAAGCACTTCCCGAGCCGCCCGCACGAGGTCAACATCGCCTATGCGCAGAGCGCAGATGTCGTCGGCTTCCTCCGACGAAGCAACAACGACGAGCGGCGCTTCCACCGCATGATCTACGCGCTTCGAAATGGCGAAACGTTCGACACTGCGCTCGCCACCGCCTATGGCTGGACCCGGATCGGTCTCGAGCGCCAGTGGAGAGAGAGCCTCCGCACCCGCTACCGAATCCTCCCCGCCCTCCTGGCCGGTTCGACGGTCTGGGTCATCGCCGCGATCTTGGTGATCTTCGCGTACCGTCGACGGCGCCGGTACCACCACATGAAGCTTCAGCAGATGGCGCATCGCGAGGAGCTCGAGGCGCTCCAACTGACGAGCCGTCCCCCGCCGGCACCGCTCTCGACTCCCCCGGAACCGCCCGCGGACGGCAGTGTGCCAATCGTCGAGCACGACGGCGAGTCACATACGCTTCACTAAGGCCCGTGCCTCAGGCGCTGGCTTCGGGCGACTTGCTCGGATCGATCGGGAACTTCGGGGTGGTCCCGTGCTTCTCGAGCTTCCGCTTCCGGTCTTTGCCCTGAGCGGCAGCTTTGCGGCGCCGCTTTGCCTCTGTCTTGCTGGTATCCGACATTTGGAACGTCCTGGGCGCCGGGGATAGTCTGCCCTGGCCCGGGGGTCAAACGCCCGCCCCGGTGGCCTCCGCGACCAGCCGCAAATACCCTGCGTGGAGCCCCTTCGTGAGCGGCCCAGGGGCACCGTTCCCAATCGTGTGGCCGTCGGCGGCCACCACGGGCATCACCTCCCGAATGCTGCTGGTGATGAACGCTTCGTCGGCTGAAAAGAGGTCGTCGGGCAGAATTTCGCCCTCCTCGGCGGCAATGCCCTGCTCGGCTGCGGCTCGGAGCACGGTCGCCCGAGTAATGCCGACGAGGACGCCGGGCTGCGGTTCCGGCGTGCGTAGCTGGCCCGCCTTCACGCTGAAGAGGTTGCTCGAAGCGCCCTCGAGGATCTGACCGCCCTTGCCGAGCATCAACGCCTCTTGCGCGCCTTTCTGCTTCGCCTCGTGCACCGCCAAGAGGTTGGCGAGGTAGTTCGAAGCCTTGGCGCCCGCCGCGCGTGCGTCGTCCGTTGGACGCGAAGCGCTCAACAAGGTGACTGCGATGCCTCGTTCGTAATGCTGCCGAGGGGGCAGCGACACGGGCGCCGCGATGATCACACGAAGCGGTGCACTCGCGGTCGACGGATCATAGGTGAGCGGTCCGCTGCCGCGTGTGACGACCACGCGCACGTACCACTCCCCTTCGCCCGCGGCGTCGAGGGTCGCGTGCACCTCGGAAGACAAATCGCTCAGCGAGACCGGCATCGGAATCATCAACCGCTCCGCGGACCTCGAAAGGCGTTCTAGGTGCTCCGTCTCTGCGAACGGCACCCCGCCGTAGGTGCGAAAGACCTCGAACACGCTATCGCCGTAGAGGAAGCCACGGTCGAACACCGACACGCGCGCGTCAACGCTGTCGACGACCTGACCGTCGATCGAAACCTTTCCTGCTGGCATGAATCAACCCTTGAGCTGTGCGAGGAGCCCGGAAGCCTGCTCGTGCCCACGTTCTTCGGCAAGCGCCCTCTCGAGCATCGTGATGGCCTTGCGTGTGTCGTCCTGCTTCGCGGCAATGTCGCCGAGGTAGTAGTAGACGTCTGCCTTTTGGATTCCCGAATCGGGCTCGAGCTTCTGCAGCAGCAGGGCACGGAAGCTCTTCTGGGCGCGGTCGAGGTCCCCGTTGGCGTGGGTGAGCTTGCCGAGGTCCCGAAGGATCGCGACGTTGGTCAGATCGATCTTGAACGCCGCGTCGTAGGCCTCGAGCGCGCCCGCCGCGTCGCCCATACCCGCAAGCGCCTGTCCGAGCCGGTGGTGGTGCTTGGCGAGATCTTTGCTTCGCTGTTTGCCAAAGCTCTCGATGATGCGCCGGAGGATGGGCACCGCGTCCTGCTGACGTCCCGCGGCCATGTAGAGCTCGCAGAGCGGCTCCAGAGCGCCCCGATCATCGCCGTCCAGGGCCACGGCCCGCTCGAGGTAGGCGGCGGCGGTGCCGGGGTCGCCGAGCTGGTCACGATAGACGTCGGAAATCGTGCGGAGCAGCGCAACACGTTCAGCGTCGGATGAGGCGTCGTCGAGCTCCGCGTCGAGGACATCCGCGAGCGCGTGGTAGTCCCCGCGACCTTCGTAGTACGCCTTGAGCCGCTCGCGGGTGGCTTGATCGGAGGGGAACCGCTCGTACGCACCTCGAAGCGACCGGCCCGCTTGCTCGGCGTCCCCGACTTGCTGCTCGTAGAGGTCCACCACACGATGGCACAGTTCGACGGCTTCCTGCCCCTCAATGCGTGCCGCGAGGCGTTCGAGGACGTCGGCCACCTTGGTCCAGCTCTCGTTGCGCTCGTAGAGCCCGCCAAGCGCGCGAAGGGTGCGCTCATCGGGACCAAGATCGCTATTGATGCGTTCATAGACGCGAATCGCCGAGTCGGGATCATCGCGCTCGGCATCGTGGATCTCGGCCACGCGCTCCAACAAGCCGCGCTGCGCCTCGTCGGGCGCTTCGCCCACCTTCGAAAGAATCAGGGCCACCAGGTCGTCCCACGCGCGAGTCGCTTCGAAGAGCCGCTCGAGGTCTCGCTGCGCGCCGGCGTGGTCCGGGTCGGCGTCGAGCACTTGTCGAAACATGCTGATGGCTGCGTCCTGGTCGCGGAAGGAATGCTCGTAGAGCTGCGCGAGCCGGAGCTGGCGCTCGGTTCGGTCGATCCCCTCGGCGCACTCTGCGCGACGCTCGAGGAGCGCACGCAAGGCCTCGAGTCGGTCGTTGTCCCGGTAGAGGCCTTCGAGGGCGTCCATCGCCGCCGCATCGTCGGGGTCGAGCTCGAGTGCGGTTTCGAACGCGCCAATCGCAGTCCGCGGATCGGCGAGATGATCGCGATAGGCCTCACCCATCGCGCGGGCGACCTCAGCCCTCGCCTCGGTTGGAACGACCTCTAGCTGCCGCTCGAGCAGTCCGACGACCTCGTTCCAACGAGATTGGCCGGCGCGGATCTCTGCAAGCGCGCGGAGGCCTTCGACGTCATCTCGGTCGATCGCGATGAGCGCCTGATAGTGCTCCGCCGCGAGGTCCGGCTGCAAGAGCTCCAGACGCGCCGTGTCGGCGGCTTCCCGAAGAAGGGCGATTCGTTGGCCAACGTTGGGCTCGGCCTCGGACCAAGCCCGAAGCGCGGCGACGAGGTCGGCCGTGCGTTCCTGTCCGCGAAGCAATGCAACGAGCTGCTCGTGCGCTTCGATGGGCTCCGGCTCGAGGGAAAGTGCCTCGGTGAGATGGCGCTCGGCGCCCGCAGCATCTTCGAGACGGTCGCGGCACCAGCCGGCCGACCGAAGGCGAAGCTCGTACAGCTCGCGGCGATCGAGATCCCCGTTCGCTGCGATGTCATCGGCGAGCCCGGCAAGATGGGACCAGCGGCCTGACACCTCGGCCAAGCGCTCGAG
>JBATLA010000836.1:0-2366 GCA_049669945.1 Polyangiales bacterium
CAGAATGCGCCCCGCGAGCGAGATATCGGGGAGCTCGACCGCGATGCCGGCGGGCGCTGTGAACGCGCGAAGGATGGGCAGTAGCGAGTAGGTTGCCAGGAGCGGCGCTTCGTCGGTCTTCGTGTAGTAGATGGTCGGCTTGTCGGTCATCGTCGGCCGGTTTCCCGCAAAGTGGCCTCCCCCGCAAGCCAGCGACGCGCCCCCGACCCGCAGATGAGGCCGGGGGCCCCCGGCCAAAGGAGTCCGAGCGAAGCTAGAAAGGACGGAAAGCGATGGCTTCCGGAGCGTTCAGCTTGGGAAAAGCGGGCACCGCGAGTCCTTGGGCCGGGCTTCCGTCCGGCTCGTGCACGGTGATCACGCTGCTTCCCTGGTTCACGACGTAGAGCCGGTTGTAGGTCGCATCGAAATGTACGCCGAGGGGTCTCGAAAGGTCCTCGATGGGGTTCGGGAGCTCGATTACGCCCAGCGCGGGCACTTGGATTAAGAAGGAGCGCAAACCCCTGTGATCAAAATCTTTTCTGGAAGCCCGCCGCGCCTAGCTCTTCCAGAACCCACGGACGTCGCCGACGCGATCCGGGAGGGTCCCTAGATCGTCGGGCAATGCGAGAACGATGTACCCGATGCCACCTTCTCGACCGATGCGGCGTTGGATACTATTGAGGGCAAGCGCTGCCATCCCGTTGGAGCGGACCAGTACGATGACTCGGTCTGCGAGGCGCGCAGCGCGACGAAGCGCCTGGCCCTCGAACGGGCCCTCCCAAGCTTCGAGCTGAAGTCGCTGTTCCCTCCGAACGAGCTGGACGGATCGTAGCGCCAAGGCCGTCGAAGGTTGAGCTGGCGCGGCGGACGCGACTGAAGGTCGTCCGACGGGATAGGGGCCCGATGGTGGGGGGGTCGTGAGGGGACCGGGCGGCCTCCTGGCCGACGCGCTCACGCCGGGTCCAGGTGTCGTCGGGCCGTCGATGAACCAATCCTCGTTCATGCGGCGCGCCAAGTCCCGAGTCATTGGTGCATCATCGGGCGTGCCCCCAAGAATGAGGAGTGTTCCTTTTGCCTCGGGCGCCACGTCGTCCAGCCCCGCAATCAACTCGTCGAGGCCCATCGGATCAGTGGGCCATTGCGTCGCAGCCAGTACCGGACCGGAACCCCAAAACGCAACCTCGGCTGGGGTCTGCACGCGGAGCCCGCGAAACTCACGCCACAACACCAAGGCCAAGGCGAGTAGGCCGATGACGAGCACGATCCCTGCGAAGACCACGGGCTTCTTCTTGTTCGCCTCAGGAAGCTCAGGTGGGGCGCCCGGGTCAAAGACGGAAAACCCGCTTGGGGGATTCGCGAGTGCGTCCTCGAGCGCAGCTTGATGCGCCCGCAGTCGGCCCACGAGCGCAGTATTGACTTGGACCTCGGCAAGCAAAGAAGAGGCCTCGCCCTCGACACCGGACAGCGACTCCATGCGCTGCTGAGCGCGTGTCGCCAACTCCCTCATCCCCTTCTCTCGCTCCTTGAGCATGGTCAACTCGGATTTGGCGTTCCACAGCTCCTCGCTAACGGCCGAGTGGGTCGTGTTCGTTCCAAACGTCCCGCTGCTCGAGCCGCCGCTTCGAATCTGCGACCGAAGCCGGGTCACCTGCTGCTGGAGCGCTTGAACGCGGGGATGGTCGTCCGAAAGCGACGCTCGCGCGTCCACCAATTCCTGCTGCAAGCGGTCGTAGGCCGCGCGCTCCGGGGAGCCAGACTCGACGGCGCGCATCTTGGGGATGGTGGCGAGCTGGGATTCGAGGCTCTTGATCCGCGCTTCGCCCGCCCGGATCTCCAATTCTGCGAATTGACTATCGGAGCGCAAGCCTGCGGCAGAATTCACGAGCGACATCTGAGCTTCCGACAGCTGCGGGATGCCGTGCTCTTCGCGGAACTCGGCGTACGCTCGCCGGGCCTCTTCGGCTTGGTCCTCCGCGGCCTTCGTGCGCTTGCTAACCTGATCGATCTCTAGCTCGATGCGCCGTGCATGTCGCTCTCGCTGGTGCGCAAGAAAGACGTCGGTCACGAGGCGCGCGAAGGCGGCCGCGTCCTCGGGCGTATCGCCGACGACGCTGAGCATCATCGTCTCGCCGCGGTGGTCGAGCTCGTACTCGATCCGTGACGCAATCGCGTCGAGACTCCCTTCGTAACCGATCCGCTCACGAATCGCCCGGAGGACAGGCTCGCGGTGCAACGCTTCCGCGGCGGGCACCACTGAAAACCCCGTCGAGAACTGGTAGTCATCTAGAAAGACGCCCCCTTCGTAGTTGAGGACAGCCGTCGTGCGATAGACGTTCCCCATCATGACCTTGGCCCAGAACAAGCCGAGGACCGTTCCCACGACCGCC
>JBATLA010000837.1:0-2169 GCA_049669945.1 Polyangiales bacterium
CTACGCGTCGCTGGTCATGATGAACAGCGGTAGGTCGTTGAAGGCTTTGTACTGCGGCCTCAGGCGCTCGGTATTGTAGTACTTCTTGACGTCGACGACTTTCTTCATGCCGATGATCGTTTCCATCGGGACGCTTCCATATCGGCCGTTGTGAATGTTGACGAGGCGGCCCGAGACGCCCGCGTCGATGAGATCCAAGGCTAGGTTGCCGAACACCATGGGTACAATCGAGTCGACCGCGTCCGGGTCGCCGGAGCGAACGAGATATCCCAATCGCTGGCTGATGACGTTGATTTTGCGGCCTTGGTTGTACTTTGGCGATAGCTGCTTGAGGCCGTTGGCGACGCGGTCTCCGATGCCGCCGAGCTTGCGGTGGCCGAACATGTCGGCCTCTTGACCCTCGAATGACATGTCCGAATCCCCTGCGATCTGCGCTCCTTCGGAGACCAAGACGACCGAGTACTTACTCGGATTGGCGTCTCGGTCGTGAACGAGCAGCTCGGTGAGCTGCTCCATGTCGAAGTGGTGCTCGGGGATGATGCAGCGGTTCGCCGCGCCCGCCATCGTCGGGAGCAAGGCGGTGTACCCGGCGTACCGCCCGAACACCTCGATGACCAGGAACCGTTCGTGGGAGCCGGCCGAGGTGCGGAGCTTGTGCGTGGCCTCGATGGTTCGCGTGACGCAGGTGCTGAAACCGATGCAGTAATCGGTGCCCGGCACGTCGTTGTCCATGGTCTTGGGGATGGCGACGACGGGAACGCCCTTCTGATGGAGGTGCGCGCCGTAGCTGAGGGTGTCGTCTCCTCCGATCGGGATCAGATAGTCGATGCCGAGAAATTCGAGATTCTTGAGGACGGCATCGGTGACGTCGTTGACGTCGTCGTTGTATTCGCTCTGGAGGTGCCGAGGCATCCTGTCCTTCGGAAGGTGGCTCGGCCGAGTCCTCGAGGAGTGTAGGAACGTGCCGCCGGTGCGGCCCGCGCGGTTCACCAGCTCCTCGGTGAGCATCATGACGTTCGCGCTGTTGTCCGCGTCCTTGTCCGGCACGATGTCGACGAGACCGCCCCAGCCTCGGCGAATCCCGATGACCCGATGGCCTTCACGCAGCGCTCGAATCGTCACAGCGCGAATCGCGGGGTTGAGCCCCGGGACGTCGCCACCACCCGTCAGAATACCAATCGTTGACTTCATGGCCCCAACTCTAGCGCAAGCCTGAGGTCGGGCTACAGGTTCCGCTTGCGGCTGGGTCTACGCCGCGGGCGGCGGCTCGCTGACGAGGCCGGTGGCGCCTCGCAGTGTCTCGTCCGCGACATGTTCGTGAATCCAGTACCGCAGTGCTTTGCGCTTGGCGGTGTACATGGCGGTGTCGGCTTTCTCGAGAAGCCGCCGAACCGACTCGTGATCGACCTCACCGCGGGCCTGGGTCGCGTTCGCGGGGATGCTTGGAAGGGTGATCCGGTCGCCGAAATGGCAATCCCGGTCAGGGTAAAACGCAACCCCGATGCTGGCGCCCACGCGGACCTCGGTGTCACCGACTACGATCGGCCGTTGGACGGCCTCCGCGACCTTGTCGGCGAGGACCGCAACGTCGTTGCGGCTCTCGACGCCCTCGATGATCAACGCGAACTCGTCGCCACCGATGCGGCCGACCAGATCCGAAGACCGCACCGTGTCCTGCAATCGTAGCGCCACCTCGCGAAGGACCTGATCCCCGGCAGCATGGCCGCGCTCGTCGTTCACGAGCTTGAAATCATTGAGGTCGATGAAGAACAACGCGCCACGCGGTCCGTGCCGCCGAGCTCGCTCCCAGCTCTGGATGAGGCATTCGGTGAGCAGGGAGCGATTCGCGAGGCCCGTGAGCCAGTCGCGAACGGCGCGCTCCTGGAATACCTGCTTCTGGCGATGCAGGTCGCTCAACAGCTCGTCGGCCCGGCTCTCGGCCAGCCAAGCGAGTGCGCCGAGCGCGACCGTCAACGAGGCGATGGTCACCATCGTGGCACCACGCGCCGTTCCGCTGATCGCAGGGCCGGGAGGAAGTAGACCCATCCCATCGACGACGCCGATCGCCACGACCCCTGCGAGAGACACGAATGTCCACACCGCTCCGCCACGCACGCCGCGAAGCAGCATCGCGGCAACCGGAAGACAAGAGAGCCACGGATAGGCGAG
>JBATLA010000838.1:0-8051 GCA_049669945.1 Polyangiales bacterium
GGTGTGTTCAACTTGGTGCGCGCCGATGCCTTCCTCTACCTGGCGGTCGCCAAACGATCTTCGCTGACCTGGTACACATTCGACGGCGAGACCGCGACGAACGGGTTTCACCCATTGTGGCAGCTCATGCTCACCGCGCTCTACCAAGTGACGGGAGGGGACACCGAACGATTGCTGGTGACGGGTTTTCTGTTGAGCACCCTCGTCACGAGCATCGGTGTCGCCT
This sequence comes from Polyangiales bacterium, assembly GCA_049669945.1. Lineage (GTDB taxonomy): Bacteria > Myxococcota_A > Polyangia > Polyangiales > Houyiibacteriaceae > SG8-38. Next base: position 227 of record JBATLA010000838.1, read on the forward strand.
TCGCGAGCGTCGCGATCTTTCGGTACACGGGCTCTGTCCTGTTGAGCCTTTTGGCCGTTCCCGGTGTCTACTATCTCATTCTGGGCGTCGGATACGACAACTGGTCGATCTGGTCAGGCGTGAATGGCCTCGAGAGCGGCGTATCGATCCTGTCCGGAGGTCTCGCGCTCCTGATCTTGGCGCGCGAGGTGCAACGTCCCGATTTCTCGCTTCAAGCGATGTACGACCCCTCGTTCCGGGGTGTTGCGTGGCGGCTTGGCCTCGTGTTGCCGCTGCTGATGCTGTCCCGCCTCGACGATGTGTTCGTCATTCCTTCCTTTTTTCTGGTCTTCCTGTTGACCCCTGGCGTGCCATGGCGAGATCGGGTTCGACCCGCAATCAACGTCGTGGCCGCGAGCACGGTCGTTCTGGTCGCGTACCTCGCCTACAACAAGGCCTACGCGGGCGTCTTCATGCCCGTCAGTGGCAGCGTCAAGGGCGGGTTCGTGTTGTTTCGCTCGCTCTACGTGGGTCTTTCCGGCGCCTTTCCGTTTCTCATCGACATCAAGGAGTCTTTGACCGGCCGGCCGAGCGTGCCTGCAGACATTCAGGGAAACGTTTTCCGGTTGGTGCAGATCATCGGGCCGGCTTTGATGTGTGTCATCTACATCTGGTCGGTCGTTCGATCGCATGCCCGCGAGCCTCGGTATATTCTGCCAATCGGTTTCGCGGCGGGAATCCTGGTCAAGCTCGCTTACAACCTCGCGTACGTTCATCTCTGGCATCAGGGTAGTTGGTACTTCGCGCTCCCGGTGCTCATGACGACGTTCTTCTTCTCGGTGCTCGTCGGAGACGCATACGCCAAGCTCGAGCCGCGCAGCGTCGCGAGGAAGGCGCTCTACATCGGCTACGCCGTGGTCTTGGTCTTTTCGATGGGCCGCCAGATTCTCGAATGGGCGTACGTCGGGCACAATAAGTCGTATGATTTCTGGGCAGATCGAGCCACCATTCAGGAAACACTAGACCGCATCGATCCTGAAGCGAAGCTGCTCGAGCTCGACGACGGCATCATCTCTTTTGCGATCGAGTCGCCGTCGATTCATGCCTTCGGCTTCGCCTCCGACGCTGAGACCGTGACCGCGCTCCGGGAAAGCCGTTTGCTCGCCCATGCCTATGAACGCGGCTACGACATCTTTGCTTCGAATGGATATGTGTCGATCGAGCCGGGGATGGACGGCGAGTCGATCCGCACACGCCTGCGACAAAGCGGCGCCGTCCAGGACGAGCTGAAATCCGAGCTCGACTCCTTCGACTTCGAGCTCCTGTGGGTGCACGAGCCGACCCACACGGGCTTCATTCGTTTCCAGCCGAACTAGCTCGCTCGATGATGACCACTTCCATGAATCGCGCTTTGGGCTCATACGCCGCCCGCCACTCGGACATGCTGCCGAACGCGTCCATGTAGCTGCCGATCTGGCTCTCTACGTCGGCCAGCACACGGATGCCGCGCTTGGCGATATACCGATCGATGGCACGCGCTCTGTTGTATGGGATCGCCTCGTCGTTGATCACCCCGTCGAGGTTCACGACTTGCCGGCCCGAGAAATACGAGAGCACGCCGGCATTCCATGCACCGACCGTGGTCTCTTCGGGCACGTTCTTTTCAAGCCACCGCGCTGCATCGAGGAGCCCTTCGTGGGCGGCGTGGGTGCGCGTGGCGCCGTGTTGTTTCTTCCATGCGCTCATTCCACTGCTCAGACCATTGATGAGAAGCACCGCGGCGATGGCGAACACGAGGCGATGGACCTTGGAGCTCGACGTGCGGTCGATGAGTCGGCCGGCCAACACCGCTCCCACGATCGTCATCACGCAGGCAAACGGCAACAGGTAACGAAACTCTGCACGCAGGGTGAAGACGTAGTAGACGACGTGAGCGATCGCGTAAATGAAGAGGATCGAAAGCAGCAGGAACGTCTCCTTTTCCTTCCGCAGCAACTTCCACAGGCCAAGCCCGAGGACCAACACGGCAAGAACCACCAGCGACGCGCTGAGGTTCGTGAAGAGGCCCTCGGGTGCCGCCTTCGGCCACAGACCGAGGGCGTTTGCCGTGTCGCCGAACCACCAGGCGGCACTGAAGATCTTGTCGTGGACGAGCTCCGTGAAAGACGTGAATTCTTTGGTGTGCACGACCGAGAGTGCGGCGCGGCTGTTGGGTAGCAACACTCCTGATTGATTGAGGCTCCAGGCGAACCACGGAATGAGAGTGGCCGCACACGTAGCCGCGGTGACCGCAGATGTCACAAGGGTGGTCTTCATGCGTTCGCGCCTCGGAACGTCAGTCCTCAGCGCTCCTGAGAGAAGCGTCCAAACCCCAACGAACAGCACGAAAAGCCCGAGATCGAAACGAGTCCATACCGTTAGGCCCAGAAGAGCTCCGAGCGCCAGCGCGTCACGCACCGTGCCGAGGCCCCTTCGATGATGAACGAGAAAGAGAATCGTTCCGAGTAGTGCAGCGCCGGCCAATGGAGTCTCGAGCCCGCAAAGATTGGTCGCCATGATGCGGTAGTTGAGCAAGTAGAAGACGGCTGCAAAGTAAGCGATTCGGCGTCGGGACAGCGCAGCAATGACCGCGTAGAGCAGCGCAGCTTGTGCAACGTGCAAGACCCCGGCGAGCGTGAGCCCAAAGTGGATCGCCGCCGTATGGCTAGATAGCGCGCGGATGAGGGTAATGGCGATCATCCACGCTGGATGGAAGCCATTCGTCCTGGCTTGCCCGTCGAACGTCACGCCGTCCCCAGCAATGATGTGCTCGGCGACCTTGAGATAGTAGAAATAGTCCTCGTACAGAAAGTGTGTCAGCGAAACCCGAATTGGGAGCCACGCCAACGTCAGCACGAGGACCAACCCCGCCAACCAGGGCAAAGCAAGCAGCACCCCAGAGGCGAGCTCTCGTGCCGTTGGGTTCTTGCGTGTCAGATGGGGCCTCAACATCCAAGCATTTCCGCGTGGGCGTCACCCCTTAGCATCATCGTGGGCGGGCCTGCATGTGCTGCCAGTCGACGAAGGCCTGGAAGCGCTTGGCCATCTGAACGTCACCGTTCATCGTTTCGCGAATGCCCCACCAACCGTGTTGTTGGTCGCGGTCGCGCCAGACCGACGGACCGTGGTAGTCCATCAGAACATCGACGCCGAGACGCTTGACTTTCTGCCAAGTCCGATACGCATTCTCATAGGCGATGTCGTGGTAGTGCGCGTTTCGGTAAAACGTCGCGTCGACCGCAGCCTTCCCCGGCTTGGGGTTCATGTCCCAGTGCCCGCCCTCGTAGGTGAGAAGCTCGAGGCCGTGGGTTCGTGCGATCGACGGCCACTTCCGCCAGATCGGAATCCAAATTTCGTCCACATCAGCCTGAAGCTTCGCGAGGTAGTCCTGGTATCTCGCCTCGTCGGTCGCACCCTGGGCGTCGTGGAACCCATTCGGCTGTTGGCTCGGGTAGTACGCAAAGGCAATCCCATAGACGAGATCAGTCGTGCGGGTTGCTCCACCGTCGAAGCTCAGGGCCTCGTCCGTGTTGCTTGGGTATGCGCGATCTGTGAGCGCTGGCCACGAGCCGCCGGGGTTGGCTGCTTGGAAGCTGAGTACCGGCCTGATTCTGCCGGAAGCGAGGCTGCCCGGATACAAGGCCTCGTACCGCGTGGTGATGTCCCATGTGCGGAACGCCTGATAGCGCAGGATGAAACCCAGGTCGTTGGCATCTCCCGACAATGGAATCCCGAGCACCCGGTCGCGTATGTCGTCGAATCCAGGCGCCGGTATACAAGAGGGAATCGCGACGGGTGGGGTGACCGAGTCATCTACGCACGCCTTTCGCTTCCCGTGATACTCGGCGTAGCGATAGGCTTTGAATCCTCCATTCCAGACCTCGTTCGACCATTCATAGTACACCGAAAGCCCTGGCTTGAGACCGGTCGCCGGGTCCTCGACTGCGTTGATCAACGCATCCCGCATGTTGGTGTTCTCGAACGTCGGGAAGATCAACCAGAGGTCCGCATTCATCGCGTTTGCCGTGTCGATTTGGTTCTGGTACGCCTGGCCGACCGTCATCGCGATGTTCTGGGGCGGCCCCAATAGATCGTCCCAGTCGCGACCATCGCTGTCGTATTGAATGGCATTGGCAACGAGCTCGGAGCCGTGCAGAAGCTTGTTGGCGTTGTTGATGTGCTCGAGGAACCGAACAACCTTGCAGTACTTCGCGAGCTCTCTCGCTTGAGACGTGAGGAATGTGCCTTGCTGGCAGCTGGAGCACACAGCCTCATCCCCGCGAATGCAGCGGTAACACTTCTTGGACGGGTCCGGTTTGCCGTTGGTCGTGCCGAGATACGACTCGTGCACGATCTCGATCTCGCTCAGCCAGTCGCCGCCCCTTGGCGAGGTCGTATCGACGTTGATCTCGAAGAAACCAACCGTTCCTCGGCTCGTGTCCGTCTGATGGTCGACGGACATCGCAAAGCGAGCACCCTTCTGGCCCTTGGCATCGCGCATGCTGTTGGCGCCGCCACTGTCCCAAATCACGCCCTCTGTGCCTCGCGAGATTCGCGCGTCGCCGTTGCCGTGCCAGAAGATCCAGAACTTCTCCGAGGGTCCCGCGACCGGCGACCTCGGCCTGAACTCGGTCCGGGCATGCTTCTGCGGCCACACCGTATCCCATTGCGGCGTCACGCCGGCTTTCGCGGTGGGCTCGGAAAGCGAGTTTGCAACGATGTCGGCGCCCGTCGTTGGCGCGTCATGGCTGAGCGTCATGCCGAAGTCCAACTCTGCCTTCGCAAGTGGCTTGCGGGCGGTGTACGCGCCTGTGAATGCGATTCCCCGTGTTCCAGTGAGCTCCTGGGTCTTGCTGGTCCAAGGGCCGTTCGGTCCCCTTCCCACCGGATGCGTACTTTCGTCGTAGCCGGTGGGAGGCCAGTGCGTCAGGCTCCAGCCCCACTTCACGAAGTAGCGACCCGGGGCCATCCCCTTGAGCGGCATCGGGTCGCTCGCGACCCCCGATGCAGCAGCCTTCGTCGAGGAGCCCGGTCCGTAGAGCACCCACGGGGTACCCGGTGGCGCGTTGTCCATCACGATCTCGATCGCACCTGCAGGAACCAAGCGGCCCGCGGTTTCGGTACCATCGGTCGCACCACCCCCGTTGGTGAAAGCGGCATCCCGATCTCTGGGATTGACCGACAGGGCATCTGCGGGGCTTGCCGACTCCGGTGGTGCAGGATTTCGTTCGCGGTAACCGAGGGTCACCGCAATCGCGGAGGCCGCTGCAAGCAGGAAGACCGCCACGGCGAGTCGTCGACCTGCTGAGTCACTGCGCGCTTGGGTGGTATTATCGGGCTTCTCGAATCCCACGACGGCTCTCGTTTCCTCTTCGTTCATAGACGGCTCGAGTCAAGCACACGACTCTACCGAGATCCGGTCTCGAGGAGACTGGGTCTAAGGGGGGGGGCAGTGCTGACTTGGCTTGCCGTATCCAAAGGCGATGACCTTGATCGGGTGCCCGCCGGTGTATGCGCTTTGCGGAAGAACCTCCCAGTGGACACCATCTTCGCTGCGGTAGAACGACTGGGAATCGTAGTGCTGCTCCCAACCGTTGCTGACCCCGACGATCGTCCCTGAATCGCTCACCGCAGCCACGCCGACATCGACATCGCCGGGCAGCGTTTCGGTCGCCGTCCAGTCTTCGCCATCGGTGCTTCGATAGAGCATCCCTCGGCTCCACGTCATGAACTCGCTGCCGTTCCAGACCAGGTTGGCCCGAAGGTCCCCGGCGACCGATTTCGAGTGCCACCTCCGGCCGCCATCTTTGGAGTGGCAGACGACGCCTCCAGCGCCGGCCATGATGATCGTGCCGTTCCCGTAGGCGATGTGTCCCTGGTAGGAGCCGCCACCGCAGTCTATTGGCGCTGATTCCGGTCGTATCCACGACGAGCCGTCCGTGCTGACGACGATCTCCGGGACGTCATCCTGGGCTGCCATGATGAACCGACCGGACTCGTAGGGCACGAACGCGGCATCACGCACGTTCCATGTGGTGAGCTCGACGCGATTGAAATCGTTCCAGGTGTCTCCCTGGTCGTCCGAGTATTGCCCCTTGCGGCTCGCCGCGACGAGACGGCCGTTGCCGTACACCACTCCGCCTAGCGTCTGCCCATCGAGAACCGTCTCCCAGCGCACGCCGTCCTCGCTTCGTCGCAAAGTTCCCGGGCTGCCCCATCCGAAGGTCGCGAAGAACCAACCGTCTCCCCAAGTGATGCCTCGTCCCGCGCCGGGATCGTGATCACAATCGTTGTTGTTGCAATAGCTCCACTCCTCGTCTGACTGGTCGGCGACCCAGCTCCGACCCTCGTCACACGAGATGATCGTCCGTCCGCCGTGTCCCTGAGCCACGAACATGGGAACGCTCCCGGCAGGCGGCTCGATGGGCTTCCGATCCTCGTCGCCGTCGGTTCCCGCCATACCACCCGAGCCCGTGGGGGGGCTTCCGTTCGCGCCTCCGCTCGACAAAGCCGAGCTTGATCCTGCTTCACCGGAGCAAGCAGCAAGCCCGACCACCGCGAAAGTGAGCGCGCACAGCTGCCGCCAGGTACCCCCCGAACCTGCGCACCTCATGACTTTGGCAGTGTCACATGCAGCCCGACGACCCGCAAACCAGGTGGCGGCTAGAAGTCGCGGGCTGGCCTCTCAGGCGACGTCTCAGACCGCCTTCCGAGAGAACTCCGCGGCGCTTCCGAATAGGGACTTGTCGCCACGAATCCTCAAAATCAGCGTCCTCAACGGCGCCGCCCAGAATGCGGTGACGACGATGAAGACGACCAGCGCATGGATGGCGACCTGGTCGATCCCGGCCTCGGTGAGGCCCATGGTCGACGACCAGCCCGCGAAGGCCGAGACCGCGACGCGAAGGGTCATGGCCAAGTCTTGGCCGCGCTCTTGGAACCCGAGCCGCGCTGCCGCGAAGACGGAAATCGCATACCGCACCAATTCGGAAACCGCCAAGCCGCCCACGGCACCCGGAAAGCCACCGAACCAATAGCCAACGGGAATGAACGCGAGCATCGTCAGGAACTTCGAAAAAGAAACCGAAGCGGTCCAATCGCTTCGGCCGACGGCGAGCACGACCGCTCCATACGTGCCGCCGAGCACGATGCCAAACCAAAGACCGCTGGACATGATCTGGATCATCCAGCCCGCCTCCCAGTACCGCGAGTCGTAAAGCAGCCGAATGATCGTCGGACCTCCTGCGATGAAGCCCGCGGCTGCCCACCCGCCGATGACGAGCAGCGGCCAGCGTGCGGTCCGGAACACGTTGGCAAGGTCGTCGTCTGAATAATGCACGCGCGTGTAGAGGGGGAAGAGAACACGGTTGGAGACTGTCGACAGGGCCTGCGTCGGCGCGAGGGCAAGCATGACGGCGATGCTGTACACGCCCAGCGTGGTCATCGTCGTGAGCTTTCCGAAGATCAGACGGTCTACGTGGTTCGCCGCGAAGATCGCCAGCGTGCTGAAGAAGATCCAGCTTCCGAAAACGAAGAGAGAACGTGCTGCCCGTCGCTCGAAGTGGAATCGATTGCGGATTCCGGGCAGCGATACGTGGCTCAGGACCACCGTCACGGTTGAGGTGACGATTCCGGCCACGACCAGGGCCCAGATGCTACGCGTCGTCCAGGCCCAGGCAACCATGACGGTCGCACCCGCGAGCTGACCTGCCGCCTGAACGACGACGGGGCCCCTCAGGTGCAAGTGTCGAGAACGAGTGTAGATCGACGTGGAAGTGAAGCCTCGAATCGCTGCCGTCGATGCGGA
>JBATLA010000839.1:0-1912 GCA_049669945.1 Polyangiales bacterium
CAAATGTAATTGGCCCCACAAATCGGGTCGCGGCCTCCGTCATGACGACGCGCACCTCTGCCCCGCGCCGCATCAGCTCACGAACGAGCTGGACCGACTTGAAGGCGGCGATCCCGCCGCCCAGTCCAACGACGATGCGTTTGCCCTGCAGGGACATGCTTCGCGCAGTCTAGCAGGGGCGGGCCCCTTTGCGACGCGACTTCTTCGGCAATCGTGACTGAACGGCTGACAGGTGCCGCCAGCCAAAAAGATTAGTGAACCGGCACGCCTGGGGCGGGGAACTGGTCGCAGAGGTCTTTGATCTCTCCTGCAATGCGCTCGATCGCCGACTCGTTCTCGACGTCGTCGACGACATCCGCCATCCAGTTGCCGAGTCGCTTCATCTCGTCCGCGCCCATGCCGCGGCTCGTGATCGCCGGCGTGCCGATGCGCACGCCACTCGGGTCGAACGGCTTGCGGGTGTCGAACGGAACCGAGTTGTAGTTCCCGACCATGCCCGCGCGATCGAGCGCTTGGGCGGCGACCTTGCCGGGCACGTCTTTGCTGGTGAGGTCGATCAAGATCAGATGGTTGTCGCTGCCGCCTGTCACGAGGTCGAAGCCGCGCGACATGAGGGTGTCGGCGAGCACGCGGGAGTTGTCGACGATCGCGTGCGCGTAGGCTTTGAACTCGTCGGTCATCGCGAGCTTGGCAGCGATGGCGATGCCGGCGGTGGTGCCATTGTGAGGGCCGCCTTGAAGGCCAGGGAAAATCGAGCGATCGATCGCCTTCTTGTGCTCGTCGTTGCACAGGATCATGCCACCGCGCGGCCCGCGCAGAGTCTTGTGGGTGGTGCTGCTGATCACCTCCGCGTGGCCGACCGGGGAGGGGTGCGCGCCGCCAGCGACGAGACCGGAGATGTGTGCGATGTCAGCAACCAGGATCGCGTCGACCTCCTTCGCGATCTCCGCGAACCTCGCGAAGTCGACCACGCGCGGGTAGGCGGTCGCGCCACAGAAGAGGAGCTTCGGCTTGTGCTCGCGGGCCAGCGAAGCCACTTCGTCGAAGTCGATGAGATGATCGTCACGCCGGACGCCATATTGAATGGCGTTGAAGTATTTGCCCGAGATCGACACCTTCCAGCCGTGGGTCAAGTGACCGCCGCTCGGTAGGCCCATGCCCATGATCGTGTCGCCTGGGTTACAGAAGGCGAAGTAGACGCCGAGGTTCGCCGGTGAGCCGGAGTAGGGCTGTACGTTGGCGTGGTCGACGCCAAACAGGGTCTTCAAGCGCTCGATCGCGAGCTTCTCGACCGTATCGATGTTCTGCTGACCTTCGTAGTAGCGCTTCCCAGCATACCCCTCGGAGTACTTGTTGTTGAGGACGCTGCCGCAGGCCTCCATGACGGCGCGGCTGGCGTAGTTTTCGCTCGGGATGAGGCGCAGCTTGTCGTGCTGGCGCGTCTCTTCGTCGGCGATGCACTGGGCGATTTCGGGATCGGCTTCTTTGAGGGGTAGGTCGGCCATGTTCTCTCCGGTTTTCCTGAAGTCGGGGCCTTAGCACGATTGCGAGTTCGGTGTTATTCGGTGGGGCGTGAGCGAGTATTTTCCAAGTCGCGAGGAGTTCGAGCACCTGACCGAGGGGGCGACGGTGGTGCCGGTGCATCGCGAGGTCATTGCCGATCGTCTAACGCCCGTTCTCGCGCACGCAACGCTGGGGCAGGAGGCGGGTAGTTATCTGCTCGAGAGCGTGAGCGGGGGCGAGACCTGGGCGCGCTACAGTTTTGTCGGCTTTGCGCCCGAGGTCATCGTGCGCGGCGTCGCCGACAAGTTCGAGTGTGTCCTAGACGGCGAGGCGCACGCCGAGCTCGGGGTCGACCCATGGGAGCGACTACGCGAGACGCTTGCGGAGTGGAAACCGCCCGAGGTCGATT
>JBATLA010000840.1:0-2518 GCA_049669945.1 Polyangiales bacterium
CCGCAGGGCATCGTTTTGGTGCCGGGGGCATTGCCCGGCGAGCGGATCGAGCTGGAGCAGACCGCATCGAAACGGGGCGCTGCGCGCGGCCGGTTGAAGCAAATCCTGCGCCCAAGCCCTGCGCGCATCGACCCGCCATGCAGGCACGCGGCACGATGTGGCGGGTGTCCGCTGATGATCGCCGATGCCGCGACGCAGCGCGAGATCAAGCTCGGATTCCTGCGCGACGCGTGTCGCGGGCTTCCCGGGGCCGAGGACAGTGCCCCGCAATGGGTGCAATCTCCGGAGGCGTTCGGGTATCGGAGACGCGCGCGTTTCGCTTGGCACGGGGGAACTCTCGGCTACCGCGGGCTTCACTCCAAGCGCGTTAGCGACATCGACGAATGCATCGTGCTCGCGCCAGCTCTCGCGCGCGCGTGGAACGCCGTTCGCGCACACCTCAGCCGAGCCCTGCGAGGCTCCGGAGAGATTCAGCTCCAACTCTCAGCGGCTGATCGCGTCATCGTCGAGCTGACGACTAGCACCGACCCTACGCCCGACGTCTTCGACGCGTGCGGGGCCCTCGGAGGGGATCCATCGATCGCGGGTGTGAGCCTAGCGACCGCCGGCCGCGGCGCGCCTGCTACCTGGGGATCCGATCCCATCGTCTTGTTTTCTCAAGCCAACGACGGCATCAACGAATTGCTCGTCCGGACGGTCGCCGATCTTGCAGATGGGGAAGGGCTTCGGGTGCTCGAGCTTCATTGCGGCGTCGGGAATTTCACCGTCGAGCTCGCTTCCCGGGCGCCGTCGGCATTGGTCGCGGTCGAGCAGGACCCCCGCGCGGTCGACGCGTGCCAGACCGCGCTCCAATCGAGGGGGCTTCGGGCCCGGGTAACGGTTGGCGACGCGAATCAGCCACCCAAGGGTCGCTACGACGTGGTGGTTCTCGATCCACCTCGGCAAGGCGCCAGAGCGCTCTTCGAACAGAGCAAGCTCTGGCCAGGCCCCAAGCGTGTCGTCTACGTCTCTTGCGACACGGCGACGCTGTCGCGCGACCTTCAGATCGTCACGCGCAGCGGGTACCGAATCGATCGCATGATCGGGTTCGACATGTTCCCGCAAACTGCACACCTCGAATCGTTGGTTCGACTCGTCCGCGCGTGACCCATCGCTCTCATTGCCGCGCATTGCTGCGGGCGCTAGCTTCCTGGAACCTATGCGCTGCCCTTACTGCGGAACCTTGGAAAACCGGGTCATTGACTCCCGTCTCTCTCAAGGAGGCGAAGTCACCCGGCGACGCCGAGAGTGCGAACACTGCGGGCGGCGCTACACGACGTACGAGCGTGTTGAGCAGACCTTGCCCCTCATCGTGAAGAACGACGGGCGGCGCCAGCCGTACGATCGGGACAAGCTCCACGCAGGTCTTCGCCGCGCCTGCGTCAAGCGCCCGGTGTCCGCCGAGGCGCTCGAGCGCTTCCTCCACCAAGTCGAGAGGTGGCTCGTCGACACCGGTGAGCAGGAGGTCACCTCCGCACGCCTCGGCGAGCACGTCCTCCACGAGCTTCGGGGGCTCGACCCCGTCGCCTACGTCCGTTTCGCTAGCGTCTACCGCGACTTCCAAGACGTGGGTCAGTTCCTGGACGAGCTCGGCAGGCTGAAGGATTGAGATGTGGTCGGACTTCGAGCGCGAGGTGATGGCGAAAGCGGTTGCCGAAGCCAAGCGCGGCAAGCCGAGCCCGAACCCGCGGGTCGGCGCGGCAATCGTTCGCAACACTGAGGTCATCGCGCTCGGTCACCATGCCAAGGCGGGACTCGCTCATGCGGAAGTCGACGCGATTCGAAACGCGCAGGCGGACGTCGAGGGTGCGACGCTCTACGTCACGTTGGAGCCCTGCAATCATCAGGGTCGCACGGGACCGTGCACCGAAGCGATTCTCGAGGCTGGGATCGGTCGCGTTGTGATTGGCTGTCGCGATCCGGCGCCGCACGCCCCCGGCGCCATGGACCGGCTCAGGGCCGGTGGTGTGGAGGTCGAGGTTGGGCTGCTCGAGCAGGAGTGCACCGCTTTGGTCGCCGACTTCGCGAAGCACATCCAAACGGGACGTCCGTACGTTACGTTGAAGGCGGCGGTCACCCTCGACGGAAAGATCGCGACCCGAACAGGGGACTCGAAATGGATCACCGGCGAGGCGGCCCGCACCGAAGCGCATCGCCTTCGAGACGACGCCGACGCAATCCTCGTGGGTGTGGGTACGGTGTTGGCGGACGACCCCTCACTCACCGTTCGTCACGTCGCAGGACGAGATCCGATTCGGGTCGTGCTAGACGCCGACCTTCGGACACCGACCGACGCTGCGGTTCTCGGAAGCCTAGAAGCACGCGGCGCGGACGTCCTGGTGTTTCACGCGGAAGACGCCGACGAGGGCCGCCGCCAGGCGCTTCGACGACCGGGCGTCGAGCTCATTCCTGTCGCTCGGCATCCGCGCGGCGTCGATGTCGCCGCAGTGCTCGACGTGCTGGGGAGCCGCGACGTCGT
>JBATLA010000841.1:0-3509 GCA_049669945.1 Polyangiales bacterium
GTTCAGTCGGCGCCCGAGCGGCTGAGCGGGACGTTCCCGCCTTCAGTTGGAACCGGGGCCTCTGCGCGGGCCATGGCGGTCGTCGCCTTGTCCGAACCTGCGGAGGCCGAGCCGCCCGAAGCCGGATTGAAAGAGATCAATCAGACGGCCATTCGCGAGCGCGAGCCGAGCGAACCTGCCCCGGTCTTGCCGCTGCACCGGCGTAAGGAAGGAAGCCGTTCGGAGGAGGAGCTCCGCGAGGCCGAAGGCTCCTCTGCTCCGGACCGGCCGCCGGCGAAACAGACGAAACCCTCCGTCCCCGATCGCGACACCAGCCTCCCGAACATGCCGGTGCCGCCCGGACCACCCATTCTCGCGTCGGATCTGCTCCGTGAACAGATGCGGCCGTCGAGTCCGGGAGGAACGACGGGCCGCGTCGTTGCGGTCGTGCTCAGCACGCTCGGACTCGTCGGGGCCGCGTGGGTTGGAGGCGTCCATCCCTTGACGTTCGTCTCGGCCGCCCTGCTCGTCATGATGGCAACGCTTGGGCTCACGCCGATGTCCTACCGCGCCCGCGCGATCTCGCTGACGTTGGCCGGCGTGGTCGCGACCGGCGTCTCGCTCTGGCAACAAGCGGTGCACGGCCTGTCGCCCGAGGGGACGATGCTCGCTGCGGCTATCGTTCTGTTGAGCGGCGCGCTCTTCTTTCGCGCGTACTACCGCGGCGCGCGGTTCTCACGAATCGCGGTCGCCCTCGGTGTGGCCGCGTTGGGCACGTGGTTCGTCGTCTCTGGAGGCCACGAAAGCCTCGTGACGCTCGAGGGTCACTGGCAATCCTGGGCGCCAGCAGCCAGCCACATGACGTTCGGCATGCTCGCGCTGTTGTCGCTCATGGCCTTCATGGAGAGCAGCACTCGCGGCGGGGCCCACGTGTGGGCAGGTGCGCTCTTGGTCCTCTACGGTGTCGACGTCGCACTGCTCGTGGCGAGCGGGGTCTGGCCGCCTGCGGGGCGCGAAGCGATTATGGACGGACCCACCATCGCCGCATTGCTGACGGGTGCGGTCGGAACGATCGTCGCGGGCTTGGCGCTGGCGCAGGTCTTCGTTGCGGTCTACCAGTCCGCATCGAGCCGAACGAAGCCGTCGAGCTAGCCCTACGGCGCTTTGCGCGGCCACGACGCCAGCAAAACGACGGCGCAAGTGCGCCCTTTGTCATCCTTGGCCTCGCCGAACCCAGCATCCGTGAAGCGCGGATCGGTCACCGTCATGCGGTGGCTCGGGCTGTCCTCGATCGCGTGAAGCGCCTCTCGCATCGTGCGCGCCCTCGCAACCGCTTCGCCAACGACGCGGGCCTGGATTCCGCGCTTGAGCAAGCGCGCCTCGGGGTCCCCATCCGGGTCGAGCTCGTGACCGAGCTTCCCCGAGTCACAGACGTTCTGTGCATGGCTCGTTGCCTCTTTGCTCAGCAGACGGTTCGTGCGGAGAGTTCGCGCGCCACTCGCGCGGCGAATCTGCATCAGCCAAGCCTCGGGAGACTGGGCACCTCCCTGGACGGGCTCGTGCTGCGGGATCTTGCCGATCCAACGCTCGGCTACGGGGCGTGGACCGTTCGGGCCAGTGGCGACGAGCTGCACGAACAGCGGTCGGCCCCACTCGACGGGAAGTGTGAGCGTGGATCCGTAGGCCTCGCCATCGACGGCAATTCGACGGGACTCTCCGGATGGATCGCGCACCATCAAGTATGGATCGCTGAAGTCCTCGATCACCTCTGCGTGAATGCGGTTCTTTCCGACCGGGTTAATCGCTCCTGCTCGCACTGCTGCGACGAGCACGACGCGCTCGCCCGAGCGCGCGCGTCCGCAGATCAACGGCGCGTCCGCAGTCTCGAGTAGATCCTCGACCCAGCTCTTGAAGCTCGCCACCTCACCGGCCACGCCGAACTTCGCGTACACGGGGTTCGCATCGATCCCCTCCTCGCGGGCCGTTTGCACGAGCTCCGAGGACGGCGGGATGTGTTGGAGGTCCGCGAGGATCTGCGCCACCTGTTCCAGCTTCTTGCTTCCGGTGCACAGGGGCTTCGGGGGCGGCGGGACGGCTTGCCCCTCTGCAGGAGCTTGGTCGTTTTGGTCAGCAGCCGCGGTCGCATGGAGCGCGAGCACGGACGCACAAAGAAGAATGGTTTTGCGAAGCATCGGTTTGGTCACGACCGGTAGTCGGCGTTGATCCGAACGTACTCGTGACCGAGGTCGCAGGTCCAATAATGACCAAGGCCGCGGCCACGGCCTAGGTTCACCGCAATCGTATACTCGCGGCGCTTCATGATCGTGGCGGCTCGCGCCTCGGTTTTCGGCGTCATCACTGGCATTCCGTCGTCGAAGACCAAGACCTGCCCGATGCGCATGGAAACGTGATCAGGATTGAAACCAACACCCGAACGTCCCGCCGCGGCCAGAATCCGCCCCCAGTTGGGATCGCAACCGTGGAGCGCCGTCTTGACGAGCTGAGAGGAGGCGATGGTCCGGGCGATCTGGACGGCGTCCGTGTCGGACTTCGTGCCGCGTACCTCGACTCGGACTAGGTGCTGCGCCCCCTCGCCATCGGAGACCACCTTCTTGGCGAGCCTCTCGAGCACCTCTGTGAGGGCCTCTGAGAAGCTGCGGCCGGCGGCGCTCTTTTCGGCGACCTCGCGACCCGTCGCCGCGCCTGACGCCAGCGCGTAAATCGCGTCGTTCGTGCTGGTGTCTCCATCGACGGTCGCTCGATTGAACGTCTGTTCGGCCGCACGAACCAACATCCGTCGAAGTGTCGTTCGATGGATCGACGCGTCGGTGGTTACGAAGCCCAACGTCGTCGCCATGTTCGGGTGGATCATGCCGGCTCCCTTCGCGACACCGAGAATACGGCACCTGGTCCAGCCTACTTTGACTTCGGCTCTGGCCACCTTGGGGCCCCGGTCCGTCGTCAGGATCGCGCGCGAGAAACGCGCGGCACCACCCTCGGACAAATCATCGACCAAGGCAGGAATCGCCGCCATCATCTCGTCCCGTGGGAGCTGAACGCCGATGACCCCAGTCGAGGCCGGAACGACCAAAGACTGCGGAACGCCCAAGACGGCTCCCGTGGCACGCGTGAGGGCAAGCGCCGATTGGCGGCCCTGTTTGCCCGTGCACGCGTTCGCGTTACCGCTGTTGACGAGCACGGCCTGACAGGCCCCTCCCAAAAGACGTCGTTCGCCGATCACGACGGGCGCCGCACGCACGCGGTTGGTCGTGAACACAGCCGCGGCCGTGGCCGGCTCGTCCGCCGCGATTAGCCCCATGTCCAGAACGCCGTCAGCCTTGACTCCGCCGTGCACGCCAGCGAAGCGAAACCCCTTGACCCGTCCGCTCATGGCGTGCCTATTACCAGATGGTCGCTACTGCGGCGAGGCCGCGGCCTGATCTTCGCGGTAGTGGCAGTTCTTGTATTTCTTGCCGCTGCCGCAGTAGCACGGGTCGTTGCGGCCGAGCTTGGGACGGTCTCGCATGACC
>JBATLA010000842.1:0-6439 GCA_049669945.1 Polyangiales bacterium
AAACGCGGACGTGTCGTCGCCGCTCGCGGTCGCTTCCTTCGCGCGGACGCCTGCGCCGCCGAAGATCTGCGCGAGCTCGGGAACTTCGCTCGCGACCTTCCAGTCGTCAAAGCCTTCTTTCCAAATGTACGAATCGAGCCCCACGGCGCCCTTGGCAAAGAGCTGGCTCAGTTCGATCGGAGGCAGGGGTCCTTTTTGCTCGCCGTCGACCACGATATACCAAGTGGCCTCGCCGGAAGGCTCTTGCGGCCGACTGGCATCTGCAAATGGGTGTGCGCCGGTTTGGTCCCCTCTGACCTCGAGCACCGATGCGCACTTCTTGCAGCGAATCTTGAAAATTTTCCCAGCGACTTTTTCGTCGGCGATCGAGTATTTCGCCCCGCAGCTATCGCAAACGATCTTCATCTGTAGCCCCCGTCTCCCCCCAGCCCATCAGAGATCAACCTGTGCCGGATCGAAGATTCCCCTTTTAGAACCGCGATCATAGCGGCCCTGTCCTGTCACGAGCAAGAAGTCCACCAAGGTTCTTCCCGCGTCTTTGGACCCCGATCCCATACAAACCTTGGGTCTTTTTAGTTCACGACCACGAGTTCGGACCCGTCTCGGCCGCAAAACAGGTGGGCGGCCGCGTGCCGGATGCCGCATTCCGGGCAGATCTTGTTGGTATCGAGCCGCATCGGCGGTCGTGTGGCGTGAGCCGCGCCAAACATGCCGTAGGGCAGCAATTCGTCGGCGTCTTCGGGGCAAAAGCTCGCGTCGGAGGCGTACCCGCGACGACAGGTAGGGCAGATCATCCCCTGAGAAAAGGGTCCTGAGGACTGACCGTCGTTCAGTGGCGCACCGTCCCGAACGCAATAGCGGTTCTGAGGAGGAAACTCCCCCAGGCATACCGGGCAGCTCCGGACGGGAGGAGCCTCGTCACCTCCGGCGTGCTGTGATGCGCCGGCAGGCACTCCCTCCGAGGGGCGTCGGGAGGCGGGTGCATCCGCCGAATCACGGGCCGCCAGGCTGCGCCGGCGGGCCCAGAAAAGCCCGAGAACGGCGACCGTGGCGATAGCGAGCACAGCGAGAGACCAGGTCATCTCCAGAATTGTGCCGGATCGCCAGAGCTGCGGGCCACAAAAAAGCCCGGGAGGCAGGGCCACCCGGGCTTCTTCAGTGTGATTTCGCTCGGTTCTGAGCTTAGAGGCCCTTCACCGCCTCGGTCAGGGCAGGCACGGCGTCGAAGAGGTCGGCGACCAGGAAGTAGTCGGCGACCTGCGCGATCGGCGCCTCTTTGTCCTTGTTGATCGCCACGATCGTCTTGCTGCCCTTCATGCCCGCCAAGTGCTGAATGGCGCCCGAGATGCCGATCGCGATGTAGAGCTTCGGTGCGACCACCTTGCCCGTCTGACCGACCTGAAGCTCCGCCGCGACGTAGCCGGCGTCACATGCAGCACGCGACGCGCCCATGGCCGCGCCGAGCGCGTCGACGAGCGGTTCGATGACGTTGGTGAAGTTCTCCGCGCTCTTGAGAGCCCGGCCGCCCGAAACGACGACGTCCGCCTCGCTGAGGTCCGGACGCTCGCTTTTCACGACCTCCACGCCGATGAACTCGACCTTGTCGGCCACCGGGTCGCTCTGCACGGCGATGTCTTCGGCGGGGCTCGTGCCACCGGAAGCCGCCGCGGCTTCGAAATCGGACTGACGCACGGTGACGACCTGCTTGTCGCTCGTGATCTCGACAGTGCCCGTGACGTTGCCCGCGTACATCGGACGCGTGTACGACAGCTTGCCGCCGTCGGCGTTCACGCCAGAGATGTCCGAAGCCACGCCTCCACCGAGCTTCGCCGCAACGCGTGGGAGCAAATCCTTGCCGTATGCGCTCGCGCACGCGACGAGGACGTCGTAGCCCTTGCCAGCCTCTGCGACCGTGGCCGCATATTTCTCGCAAGTGTAGCCGCCGGCGATCTCCGCCTTGAGCACTTTCCCTGCGCCGAAGCCCGCTAGCTCGTCAGCGGCGGCCCCTGCGCCTTCGCCGATCGAGAGGATGTCGAATGAGCCGCCGGTTCCTTCCGCGATCTGCTTCGCGGCCGTGACGGCACAAAGAGTGGTTTTGCGTGCCTTGCCCTCCAGGAGCTCCGCAACAACGAGAACATTAGCCATGTCTGATGCTTCCTTTCCGTTTCCTGAGGGTCAGATGACCTTGGCGGTGTTGTGCAGCTTGTCCACGAGGTCCGCGACGTCCTCGACAAACGTGGTTTCGCCGGAGCGCGCCGGAGGCAGCTCGAACTTGGTGTAGTTGAGGGCCTTGCTTGCATCGACGCCGAGGTCCGCAACGGACGTGTTGTCGATGGGCTTCTTCTTGGCCTGCATGATGCCCTTGAGCGAAGCGTAGCGGCCGCCGACCTCGAGCTTCGCGTACTGGTGGTCGTCCGGCGTCACACCGTTCTTCACCGAGTCCGTTTGAAGGATGCGGTCCGAAGTCGTGAGGACGGCCGGGCCGGTGACCTTCACGGTCGCGACCCCGGTGTCGAGCTCTCGCTTGACCTCGAGTGTCTTGCCGTCGTCGCTCGTCTTGATGTTCATCGCGTAGTTGATGATCGGCCAGCCGAGGCTCTCGGCAAGCACGGTGCCGGCGACGTTCGAGTCGCCGTCCGCAGCCTGCTTGCCCATCACGACGAGGTCCGGACTCTCCTTGTCGACCAGCGCCTTGAGGATGGCGGCGACGACGCCCGAGTCGAGCGAGCCGTCCTCGGCCTCGACCAGGATGCCGCGCTCGGCGCCCTTCGCGAGACCCTCGCGGATGATCCGCTGCGTGTGCTCGTCATTGGGTCCGATCGACACCAGGACGACCTCACCGACACGCGCGTTCTTCTCCGCGGCGTTCTCGGTCAATCGCAGGGCCGCTTCGAGGCTCCAGTCGTCGAATGGATTCATTTTCCACTCGAGTCCTTCGGATGTGACGGCTGTGCCGTCGCCGCTCACCTTGAGCTTGCTTGCGTTGTCCGGATCCGCAACGCGCTTGATGGATACGAGGATCTTCACGATTACTCCTCTAATGAAGGGCCGTTCAGGCCGACAAATGCTGAAAAACGCAGGCGATCTAGGCGCGTTTGGCAGGGCTGTCAAGGTGCCCCGTACAGGACAGCCTTGCTGTTTGTGATAGAAGCCGGCGATGGCAGGAGACGCAGGCGCTACCCGCTACGCCCTGGTGACCGGCGGCAGCAGTGGCATCGGCCTCGAAACGGCGCGCGGCTTGAAGGCGCATTTCGATGTTGTGGGGATCGTGGGCCGCAATTCCGGGAGACTGGCATCCGCGGCCGAGGACCTACGGCAGGGCGGCGGGCGGATCGAGACATTCCAGGCCGATTTTTCCTCGCTTGCCGACGTTCGGCGCCTGGCAGACGAGGTCAAGGAGCGTTTCGGCTCCCTTGGCGTGCTCGTGAACAATGCGGGTGTGTGGCACCGGGAGCGGACGCTGACCAAGGACGGGTACGAGGAGACCTTCGCGGTGAATCACCTCGCGCACTTCTTGCTGACGAACGAGCTCAAGGATCTACTCGTGAGCGCCACGCCGGCTCGCGTGGTGAACGTATCCTCGTCGATGCATGTGCGGCCCAAATCCCTCAACTGGGACGACCTGATGTTCGAAAAGGACTTCCGTGGGTTCTGGGCGTACGGTCACTCGAAGCTTGCGAACGTGCTCTTCTCGAATGAGCTCGCGAGGCGCTGGCAAGAGGTCGGCGTCACGTCCAACGCGTTGAACCCCGGCAACGTCCGGAGCCGCATCACTCGCAACAACGTGTTCCTGAACGCGCTCCACCGCTCGCCCTTCGCGCGGCTCATCGTCATGACCGAGGCCGACGGTGCGCGCACTTCCCTCCATGTGGCGACCTCTCCCGACCTCGAGGGCGTGACGGGCCGGTATTTCGACAAGGTGCGCGAGTCGCGGTCGAGCAAGGCCTCTCGCGACCAGGATGCTGCCAAGCGCCTCTGGGACGCCAGCGAGCACTTGATCTACTCGGTGCTTGGCTGACGCCGGCTTGCAAGTTACGTCGACGCAACATTTGTACGACGATCGAGCCAAAACCACCCGAAGCGTGCCTGGCCGCGTCCGTGCGGGTGGGCTAGCGTTTTGCCCCATGCGGATCCGCACAGATCATCTCGCCGCCTTCGTCGCGGCCTTCATGTTCTTCGGGTGTGGCAACGACGCTGGCCGCATCGACACGGCGTGTACATCGAATTCGGGCTGTGCGGATACCGAGCGCTGCGCGCAGGGCACTTGCGGCAGCACGCCCGGCGTTTGCGTGGCGCGTCCAACGTCCTGCCCCGAGGACGTCGCGTACGTCTGTGGTTGCGACGGGAAGACCTATCAGAACCGCTGCATGTCCGAAATGGCCGGCGTGGTGCTCGCCTCGACCGGCGGCTGCGTGTGCGCGGACGATACCCCGTGTATGGAAGGCGAGTACTGCGCCCTGGACGACAGCTGTTCGAACCCCGGGCTCTGCGCGATCGAGCCACAGACCTGTGACGCAGAGGTCGTTGAGCCGGTCTGCGGCTGTAACGGCGTGACCTACGACAACGATTGCTTCGCCGCACAAGCGGGCACGCGCATCTCTGCGCGGATGGCCTGTGACTGCAGCACCAACGACGACTGCACCTCCAGCGAATTCTGCAACGCGGATACCTGTGACGGCCCGGGTTTCTGTCAGATGCGTCCAGCTTCCTGTGATCCGGGCGGCAACAACGTGACCGGCTGCGACAACTTGGTATACGAGAACGAGTGCGCTGCCTATTCGGTTGGCGTGCGCGTGCGTCCGAACTGAGCGCCTAGCGCGCCCGAAGCCCTTCGAGGAACAGGCTCGCGCAGTGGCTCGCCGCCTTGCGCAAGCTCGCCGGGTCTCCTTCGCCGAGCGCCCATGTCAGCAGAATCGCGTCGAGTGCACCGAACAAGCTGCGCGCGACGACGCGCGGGTTGATGTCCTTGCGGAACGCGCCTTCCTTCTGTCCCTCGCGAACGAGCCCGGCAATGACGTCGATGTATTCCATGAACAGCGGCGCTGCGTATTGCTTCAGCAGGCTCGATGATTGGCGCAGGTTGACGGTAATCACCTCGGCGAGGTCGCGTTGCTCTTCGAGTAGCCCGAGCTGGAGTTCGATGATCTGCGTGATGCGCTGATCGAACGACTCATCTGATGTCGCGACCTCCCGCAGGATGACCAGCAGTTGCTGAATCCCGTCTTGGAAGATCGTGATCAGGACGTCGTCCTTGTTCTTGAAATAGAGGTAGATCGTGCCGTCCGCGACGCCGGCAGCCTTGGCGATCTCGCTGACGCGCGTCGCGTAGAAGCCGTTCTTGGCGAACACCTTGATGGCGGCTTTGAGAATCCGGTCCCGCTTGTCGGCCGAGCCCTTCTTCTTGGCTGTTGAATGAACCGCCATTCAGTCGCGGGTACCACAGGCCCGGGCCAGGCGTCAAACCCGGCCCGAGCCTCGAGGGCCTTACCCTAGAGCCGTCGCGGTCAGTTATTTGCCCCGCCCCGAACGTACTCTTAGCTTCGACTACGATGGTGTTCAGTGTGCAACGCGAGACATGGGTTCCGGTTGCACTCTACGCCGAGCTGGTCGCCGACGAAGAGGTCTTGCCCGCCTTCGTCACCAGCCTCGGCGAGCACGGCCTGGCGCTCGACTCGCTCGCCATCCTCAGCAAGCGTCGGACCGATCGCTTGCAGCTGCGGCTCACCCTGCCCGGCGAGCCTGATCCTCTGTGGATCGCCGCGGAGGTGGTGCGCGACGACCGAGGGCTGCTGTTCAGCGATATCGCGATCCGCTTCCTCGCGATGGCCAATTCGCATTGGCGCGCGCTCCGGCGTTGGGTCCGGGTCCGGGAGCTGGTCCTCCACACGCGCCCACTCGGGATCAACGCTGCCTGAGACCACCCTCGCGGTAGAGCTGCTAACATGAAAGAGGGGTCATGCTTTTCGACGTACCAAGCGATCCGCCGAGCGAAGGCTCGGTTCTCGACGATGGCGGCGTTCAGGTCCGCGCCAAGCCGCGCGGGTCTGTGATTCCCTTCGGCCGGTCCCTGCTTCCGAGCGGTTCGCCGTTCGGATGGAATGCACGTGGACGCTCGCTCTACGTGCAGTTCCTGACAGCGCTACTGATGGTCATCGTCACGATCTCCTTTGCCGCGTTCGATGGTTGGCCGTTCTTGCTCGAGCGCCCGAACGACGAGGCTGCGCTTCGAACGACGACGATCTTGGCGAGCTGCGCGCTCGCGTTTTGGGTTGCGTTCTACTTGTGGACATGGCTCCGACCGAACCCGAGCAACAACGGGTTCTCCTGGCTTCTGTTTGGTACAGTCGCGGCCCACATCGTGACCGGGACGGCGGTTTGCTACGCACTCGGCCCGTACACGGCGGCGAGTGGATTGATCACGGTGGCTGCGTTGCTCTTG
>JBATLA010000843.1:0-6501 GCA_049669945.1 Polyangiales bacterium
CCGCAGGGATGCTCGCGGCCACGAGCTCCGCGATGAACGGATGCGTGACACTTATCCTCGTACCATCGAGCCGCACGAGCGAACTTCCGGCGAGCTCGTCCAAGCCGACTAGCTCATCGTTGCCTGAAACGGCGCGCAAGGTGTCGAGCTCGCAACTGCGTCCCAGTACGCCGGCCGCTTGCAAGAGGCGCTGCGCATCGACTTCGAGCCGCTCGATGCGCTGGGCGATGGCGTCCGCTAGCCTGGGTGGCGGACCATCTTCGGGCGCAACCCCGAGCGCCTCGAGCTGCTCGAGATGCAAGGGCAGGATGTTGCCGCCGATGGACTCGGTGAGCTCTTGGAGGCCAGAAACCAATCGCAAGTGGTAGGATCCCGCCAGGAACTGCTCTGCCTGCTGCGAGTCGAGGCCGACCAAGCGGAGGATCTCGTTGGCCAGCACCCCGCGATCGTGATCACCTGCCGTAACCAACAGGACGGGCTCGTTTCCAAGAACGCGAGCCAACTCGATCACGGTGCGCTGGGTGAGTCCATCACAATAGGAAAGGTCGTCGACGATGATCATCACGCGCCCACTCGACGCGCGACCTCTCGCGCGACGGATGGCGCACGCGAAAGCCTCGGCCACTGCTCCGGTGCGAGACCGCCCGTCACCTCCAAAGAGTCCGGCAGGGTTCATGACCTCATCAACGCCGGCACCCGCCAACGTAGAACCAAGCGAGTCGCCACGGTTGGCCATCCTCGCGAGCGCCGAATCGTCGACCTCGAGAAGCTCTGCAAGGATCGTTCGGATTGGAGCGTATGGAACCGGCGCCCCGGTCGAGTGCGCCCCCGCCCCGACGACGAGGTCTCCTTCGGCGGCGGCGGCTTCGGCAATCTCGGTGAGGAAGCGCGTCTTGCCGACACCGGGCTCTCCAAACACGTGAACCCAGTGCGCACCTTGTGCCGCCGTGTGTCTGCTTTCCCGAATCTGACGAAGCTCCTCCTCACGTCCGACGAACTCTCGCTGCGAACCGAGCGGAGGATAGAACGACGGCCGTAGCGAGCGGTTGCTGCCGAGTGCAGGCTCGGCGGAGGTTAGTCGCCCCCCACACTCGCCGCAGAAGTTCTGCGACTCGGACACAGGAGCCCCGCACGTGGGACAAGGCGCTACGGACGCGCGACGCACACGGAGCTCGTCCACAGCCTCTCGCAACGCGGTCTGCATGTCGCGCGCGACCTGGAACCGTTCCCGTGCGTCCTTGGCAAGCGCCTTCATCGTGACTGCGGCTAGTCGATCCGGGATTTGCCGGTGCGGACTCGCCTGCCGCGGGTCCGGTACCGGGTCGTTCAGGTGGCGCAAGACGACGCGCGTAGGGGTGTCATCGATGTAGGGCAGGTGTCCGACCAAGAGCTCGAACAGTACGACCCCGAGCGCATAGATATCGCCCCGCCCGTCCACGCCATCGCCTCTTCCTTGCTCGGGCGACATGTAGTCGGGCGTTCCGCACACCAAGCCGGGCTTCGTGATGGAGCTCTCCTTGCCGACGATGGTCGCCAGCCCGAAGTCGACGACTTTGACGAGGTCGTCCCCCGATCGCAGGGGCCTGAGGATGATGTTCTCGGGCTTGAGGTCGCGGTGCACGATGCCGAGCTCGTGCGCTTCGCCGAGCGCATCGAGGGTACTGATCAAGATGTTGCAGACGCGGTCGACGGCGAGCGGGCCCTCTTCGTGCATGACGAGCGCCAGGTCCTTCCCGCTCAGGAATTCCATGGCGAGATAGAGGATCCCGTCGTCGGTGCGTCCGAAGTCGATGATGCTCACGCTGTTCGGGTGGTTGAGTCGGCTCGAGGCGCGAGCCTCTTGGTAGAACCGAGCCACCGTCTGCTCGTCCCCGAGCAGATGCGGGTGAATCACCTTCACGGCGACCGTCCGTCCAAGAGTCGACTGCTCGGCCTTGTAGACGCGGCCCATTCCGCCCACGCCGACCACCTCCTGCAGGAGGTAGCTTCCACCGACTACCCGCCCTACGAGCGGGTCCGAGGCACCGTGGCCCCCGGCCTCGTCCGAGGACGCCCCACAGGCAGAACAGAAGCGCGCGGCATCCTCTACCGACGCGCCGCACTGATGGCACAAGCGCACCTATGCAGCATATCCCACGGCGTGCCGGGCTCAAACTTGCCCGGCCCGCTGAACACCTGAGGGGTGCTAACGCTGCTCTTCATCCAGCCGGCGCATGGCTTCGAGCAGCAGATGATGCGTCGGAATGCCGATGGCGTCTTCTACGGGCGTGTCGTCTGGCGCGAGGGCGAAATCGCCGTCGGTCAGTCGCAGAATTCCATACACGGCCTCGGCTCCTCGCAGATCCCCAAACGTCGCGTCGTGAATCGAGCCATCCTGGAACATCATCTCGCCGCAAAGCGCACCGCTGCTCACCTGAAGCCGCCCGTTCTTCCTCCCGTTCCCGAGAATCTGAATGACGTCCGGAAGGGACATCTCTTGGAGGGAGCCGGAAACCCCGCGCGCGCCGGTCTTCTTGGGCGGCGTGTCGCCCACGATGCGCCCCGCCTTCGCAACGACGACCGCGGCGGACGCAGGCTTGACGACGTAGTCCGAGGCGCCGAGCTCGAGGCCTCGATTCACCGAGGCTTGGGCACGTTCGGTCGTGAGGAACATCAGCGGCACACTTCCGTGTGGGCTTTGGCGAAGGCGCCGAAGGAAATCGAACCCGTCACCATCGGCGAGCCGGACTTCGCTCACGATGACGTCGTGCTTCTCGTTCTGAACGGCGCGCAGCGCGCCTTCAATCGACCGCTCGATGACGACTTCGTAGCCCTGCGCCGAGAACTGCACCTCGAGGACCGACGTCTCTTCCGGGTCCGGGTCGACGACGAGCACTCGGTACCGCGTGGAGAGCGTCTTGCCGCCATCTCCAATCGCGATGTGTCGAAGCCAGTCGACCACTGCAGGGTCGAACGCCGTGCCCTTGTGCCGGTCGAGCACATCGCAGGCGTCCTCCGGCGCGAGACGCCGTCCGAGGACGTTGGCCTTGTTCTGCGTGAGGTCGATGTAGCTCTCCGCAACCGCCAGAACGCGGGCGCCGAGCGGAATGTCCTTCCCACTCGACCGTTCCGGAAAGCCCTGTCCGTCGAAACGCTCGAAGCGATGGCGCAGAGCGTTCACCGCGGTCGCCGGAAGGGCCACCGACTCGAGTAAGCGGCTTGGCGCATTGTAGACACGCCTTGCCAGCTCTCGCTTCGCATCGTCGTTCGCGACGTCGAATGGTGTCACATGCGAGCCCGCGGAGACGCCGACATCATGCAGATATGCGGCCACCAGAATCCCCTGCACCTGGGGAAGCGTCAGCCGGATGCGTTCCCCTAGCTGTTTGCAGATGCGGGCGACGTGCATCGAATGCCCCCCGCGGTCCTGGCTGAGCTGCTCGATCAAGGTGACGAGCACACTCAAAGTCTGGAGATACACTTCGGGACCCACGGCGAGGTCGTCGCTTTGCGACGGTGCCGAGAGTTGCTCGATCAGCGTCCGGCCCGGGGTGGCGGACGCCCTCGCATGCGTCTGGGGAGGTGGCTCCTCGGACTCGAGCTCGGACTTCTGGTCGTTGGCCGCCTCCTCCATCTCGAGCGATATCGCTCGGCGACGGCGCACCAACTGACCGTCCTGCTCCTCGAACACCTGACCCCAACCGGGCACCGGGTCCGACTCGCGAGAGCTGCGTGCAGTCCGGGACGACGCCCCGCTCAGGAGCATCTCGAACGGCCCGTTGTTCTGATCGTAGTGCTTCGCAATCGCGGCGCGGATGGCGGCCTCTCGTGCCACGTACACTTTCACGTCGCGGGCGCCCGTCGTGAACTGCATCTGTTGGCGGACATCGTCATCGCTCACGTCCGCAGCGACGACCGAGAGCGTGCGCGTGCGCGCGTCGTAGAGAATCGGGAACGCGGTCAGTCGCTTCGCGAGCTTCTTCGGGACCTTGCCGAGCAGCCACGGGTCCACGCCGGCCTTGGCGAGCTTCTCGGAGCCTACGAAACGGGTCTTGAAGAGCCCCGCAGTATACTTGAGGAGCTCGCCCTCAGTCATCAGCCCGAGCTGGAGGATCGACTCCTCTGCAGTCGACTCCGTTCGCTGCGCATGGATCAACACCTCGTCGTAGAGACTGGGAGATACCCTCCCCTCGACTACGAGGCGATCCAAGATCGCGACGCCGCGAATTTTCGCAGGCTGTTCTGGTTGAGCCCCCCGCTCCACAGTCCATACAGTGTAGCGGAGGAGAACCCGCTCAGCCCGCTTCGGGGTCGCAAAAGCACAAATCGACAAGGAACCCGGGCCTGCTACAGTCTGGCCCAGTGAGGCGGCGGCTGGGAATCTGGCTCTTTGTGGGCCTGACCACGATCGGTTGCGCCACGACCGGGACGCTTCAAAACGGCGTCTATCGTGGCGCGCAGACTTCATATCGAGTCGGCCCGCTGTCCTCGGACTGGACACCCGTCACGGTGAGCCACCAAAACGACCTCGCATGGCATAGCGAATCGAAGGGTGCCGTGGCGCACGTCGACTCGGACTGCGATCCGGCACTCGACATCCCGCTGACGGCCCTTCGAAGCCATCTGTTGATCGGCTTCTCGCAAAGAGTGATCGTCGACGAAGACGTCGTGGCGATGGACGGCAGAGAGGCGCTCCGGACCCACTTGAACGCTAAGCTCGACGGGGTCCCGCGCGAGATCCTGCTTCAAATTCTGAAGAAGGACGGCTGCGTCTACGACTTCGGCCTGATCACGCCCCCCGGGGAGGCCTTCGAAGACGCGCTGAGCGACTTCGACGAGATGCTGGCCGGCTTTACGACCGACACGGGCCAGCCGTGACCTCTGCGGCTCCATCGACCCGGCCCCGAAATCTCACGACCTGGGCCGACTACCAAATCCGGCGCACGCGGAAGTTCGTCGAGGAGATTGGCGGCGCGACGCTCTTGGCAGGCAAGACCATTCGCACGTTGTTCTCTTCACGATTCGACACCAACGAATTCATCTACCAGCTCGAGGCGCTTGGAGTGAAGAGCCTCGCCATCGCCGCGGCCACCGCGATCTTCGTCGGCATCGTCATGACCATACAGTTCGCGATTTCGATGGAAGCGTTCGGCGCAAAGGACACGCTGGGTCGAGTCATCGCGGTGTCCGAAGCCCGCGAGCTCGCGCCCTCGCTCACCGCGCTGGTCGTGGGGAGCCGCATCGCAGCCGGGATCGCGGCGGAGCTCGGTTCGATGACGGTTACCGAACAGGTGGACGCCATCCGAGCGCTCGGTGCTGATCCGATTCGAAGGCTCGTGGTCCCGCGCCTGGTCGCGTGCGTAGTCATCATGCCGTTGATCACATTCGTCGCGTTCATCTTGGGCATGATGAGCTCGATGATGGTAGCCGCGCTCTCTTACGGTATCCCGATGGAGTTCTTCTTCTCGACTGCGCTCGACACGCTTCGAATCAACGACTTCGTGAGCGGTGTCTCGAAGACGCCGTTCTTCGGCTTCTTGATCGCCCTTCTTGGGTGCTACTTCGGCTTACAGACGCGCGGCGGCACCGAGGGCGTCGGTCGGTCGACAACCCGCGCCGTCGTGGTCGTTTCCATCAGCATCTTGATGGCCGACGCGCTTCTCACGCAGATCTTCGTGAGCTTCGGTACGCTCTGAAAAGAATCAGATCCAAACGGGCGCGTCGAACGTACTCAGGAACATGACTCGCTGGCTTTTTTGGGGACTTCTCCTAGGAGCAGCCGGATGCTCGTCCGGGGCCCCGGCGCCCGTACGCTCGAGCGGCGCCGAGCTCGCGCCATCCCTCATCAACGCACCGGTCGTCGATGTATCGCGGCTTGCCAGAACCGACGACTGCACGGACTGCCACGCGGACGTCGCTTCGCACTGGAGCAACAGTGTTCACGCGTACGCTTCGTTCGACAATCCGTGGTACCGGGCCGGCATCGACCAGTTTCGAGCGGAGCGGGGCGAAGAAGCCAGTCGCTTCTGCGCTGGCTGTCATGACCCGCTGTTGCTGATGTCCGGAGACATCGACGGCGACGTCACACCGGACAACGAGCTCGCATACGCCGGCATCACGTGTCTGGTCTGTCATAGCGTCGAATCGACGCGCCCCGACGGCAACGCGAGCTTCACGCTGACTGACGAGCCCGTGTTGATTCCGGACCCGGCGAACCCCGAAGAGATTGAGGCCCATCGCGCGCGGCTTACGCTGCAACCACTTCGGTCTGCCGCGCTTTGTGGCTCGTGCCACCGCTCGTTTTCCGGACCGGCCATTGGCAACGCCAACCATCTGCCTGGCATCGACGACCTCGGCGACTGGGCGTCGTCGACGTACGGAGGCGGCGTGCCGGATCACCTCGTCTCGGTCGAAGAGAGGAACTGCCAGGGCTGTCACATGCCGGCCGAGCCCGCATCGGACGGCGAGATGGCCGGGGCGCAAGACGGACTAATCCGAAGCCACCGTTGGGCGGCGTCGCAC
>JBATLA010000844.1:0-18212 GCA_049669945.1 Polyangiales bacterium
CCGCAATTGAAACCACGCCCATCACGCGCTCGAGATCCCGTGCCGAGATCCGTCTCCTCGGGCGCCTAGACTACGACGAGACGCGAATTCGAACCGTGACACCTTGGACTGCGGGGCGGATCGATGAGCTTCGGGTTCAGGTGACCGGCGCGCGAATCAAGCGCAACCAGGTCGTCGCAAAGCTCTACAGCCCGGAGATCTACAGCGCGATGCGAGACCTCGTCTCCGCCGCAGAGCAATCCGAGCGACTCGGCAACGGTCTGCACGGTTCTGCAGACCTCGCGGCGAAGGCCCTTGGTGCCAGCAAGGAGCGTTTGCGCCTGCTCGGCGTGCCCGAACGGCAGCTCGAGCAAGTGATCCGAACCCGCAAGCCCCCGACGCACATCGAGATCCGCTCTCCGTTCAGCGGCACCGTTCTCGAGAGGCTCGTGGATGAGGGTCAATATGTGTCGGCGGGGACGCCGCTGTTTCGAATCGCGGACTTGTCGCGAGTGTGGGTGCAGATCGACGCCTACGAGACGGACCTGCCGCACCTCCGCGTGGGGCAGGAGGTCGTGGTGAAGGTCGAGGGGCTCACGGGCGAGCCATTCAACGGCCGCACTGCCTTCATCGATCCAGTTCTCGATGAGCGCGCGCGCACCGCGCGCGTGCGGGTGGAGGTCGACAATCCGAAGGGGCGATTGCGCCCCGGTATGTTCGCGGAGGCCATCATCGAGGGTGAGTCGGTTGGCGGCACGGCTCCGCTCGTCATTCCCGAGTCCGCTCCCTTGTTCACCGGCCGGCGTTCCGTGGTCTTCGTCGAGGTGCCGCAAGCGGAGAATCCAACCTATGAGTTGCGAGTCGTCCGCCTAGGCCCGCGGACCGGACCGGTCTATCCGGTGCTCGCAGGTCTCAACGAGGGCGAGAAGGTGGTGACGCGGGGCGCGTTCGTGCTCGACGCCGACGTCCAACTCCGGGGTGGGCGGAGCATGATGACGATGGCCGACGACCTATCCTCGGCCCCTCCCGAGGGCCCACTCATCTCGACCGCGTTCCGCGCAAGCTTGGGTCCCATCGTCGAGGCTTACCTCCAGGCACAAGCCCGACTCGCTCGCGACGATTTCGACGCCGCCAAGGAAGAGCTGAGCGTTCTTGCGGAGCGCGCGAACGACGCAAGCCCCGAAGGTTCTCGCAAGGCGCTCGATGCCTGGCAGCGGCTTGCATCGCAGCTCGTCGGTCACGCCCGGCATGGGGCGTCGTCCGCCGATGCGGCAGACCTGCGCAACGCGTTCGAGCATCTCAGCATGGAGCTGAGCGAGCTGTTACGCCTGTTTGGCAATCCCCTCGACACACCGTTGCAGCTCGCGTTCTGTCCCATGGCGTTCGACTCCAAGGGCGCCGAGTGGATCCAGGAAGATGGACCGCTTCAAAACCCCTACTACGGGGAGGCGATGCTCCGTTGTGGAGAGTTTCGGGCGACGGTTCTGCCGTCCGAGCGCCTAGGCGCGTCCCTCGAATCCGATAGCCCGCCACCCGCAGCAGCGGGCCGGCATCAGCACTAGCCCGACCGCGAAGGAACCGACCGCTTGGCCGAACACGAACAGAACGCGAGCGAACGACGTTGGGAGGAGTTCTCCCGTTTCTTCGTCGAGAACAAGCTCGTGGTGTTCATCTTGCTCGGTGTGCTAGTCGCGGCTGGCTTGACGGTCGCACCGTTCGACTGGGAGCTCGGGGGGTTCCCACGCGATCCGGTTCCCGTCGATGCCCTGCCGGACATCAGCGAGAACCAGCAAATCGTGTTCACCGAGTGGCCGGGGCGATCTCCACGCGACGTCGAAGATCAGATCACATATCCGTTGACGACGGCGCTGCTCGGCATCCCGGGTGTGCGTTCCGTTCGCAGTGCCTCGGTCTTTGGCTTCTCGAGCATCTACGTCATCTTCGAAGACGAGATCGAGTTCTACTGGTCTCGTTCGCGCGTTCTCGAAAAGCTCGCTTCGCTACCCGCCGGAACCCTGCCTGATGATGCAACGCCGACTCTCGGGCCCGATGCGACGGCGCTCGGGCAGGTATATTGGTACACTTTGCAGGCGCTCGATGAGCACGGGGACGTCGTCCCGGCCGCGTTCGGCCTCGAGGAGCTTCGGTCCATACAGGATTGGACCGTGCGCTACGCCCTCCAAGGCGTTCCGGGTGTTGCCGAGGTCGCTTCAGTCGGTGGTTACGTCCGTGAATACCAGGTCGACGTCGATCCGGAGGCGATGCTCGCGCACAAGGTGACGATCGGGCAGGTCGCGAAAGCGGTGAAGAACGCGAATCTCGATAGCGGCGCACGCACGATCGAAATCAATCGCGTCGAGTACATCATACGCGGCTTGGGCTTCATTCAAGATCGCTCCGATCTCGAGGACGTGGTCATTGCGAGCAGAGCGCACACGCCGATTCGAGTTCGAGACATCGCGCAAGTGAGCTTCGGGCCAGCAGGCCGACGGGGCGCGCTCGACGATGGTGGAGCCGAGGCCGTCGGCGGGGTCGTCGTCGTTCGGTTCGGGGACAACCCGCTTGCCGTCATCGAGCGGCTTCGCGAGAAGATCGACGAGATTTCGGTTGGCCTCCCCCGCCGCACGATGGAGGACGGCACAGTTGCCCAAGTCGCAGTGGTTCCGTTCTACGATCGTACGCAGATCATACACGAGACTCTGGATACGCTTTCGTTGGCTCTCATTCAGCAGGTACTGATCACGGTCATCGTGGTCCTGCTCATCATGCGGCACCTGCGGACGTCACTCCTGATCTCGGTGCTCTTGCCGCTGGCGGTCCTCGGGACGTTCGTCGCGATGAAGTACCTTGGCATCGACGCCAATGTGATGGCCTTGTCGGGGATTGCGATCGCCATCGGGACGATGGTCGACATGGGGATCGTGTTCACCGAGAATATCGCCCAGCGCCTGGATGAAGCGCCCGAGGGCGAGGATCCCGTTCGAGTCGTGCCCCGCGCCACGGGGGAAGTCGCCGCCGCAGTGATGACTTCGGTGCTGACGACGGTGGTCGGGTTCCTCCCGATTTTCGGTCTCACGGGTTCCGAAGGGAAGCTCTTTTCACCGCTTGCGTATACGAAGACCTTTGCAATCGTGGCGGCGTTTCTGGCTTCGGTGATCTTTCTGCCGCCGCTCGCCCACCTGGTCCTCAAGGCGACGCGGCATCGGGGGAAGGAGCCTGTGCGCGACCGCTGGGCCTTGCTCTTTCAAGGGAGCATGTTGTTCAACTGGGTCATCGTGGCTTGCGGTGTTGGACTGCTGGCTACCGGTTTCATCGCCGCGGGCCTTCTGGCCACTCTCGTTGGCGGCCTCGAGCTCGCGGTTCCGTGGCTACCGGATCGGTACCGTCGGCGCACACGCCTCGCCGCTATCACGCTTGCGATCGCAGGCGTCGCCGTCGGTCTGACCGCGTACTGGATGCCCTTAGGGCCGAGCCGAACGCTGTTCGCGAACTTGTTGTTCGTGGTGATCATGGTCGCGATCCTCATGGTGCTCTTCTGGTTGTTCCAGCATTTTTACCGGCCGATTCTCGTTTGGTGCCTGCGTCACAAGGTTCAATTTCTCTCCTCGAACCTGGTCTTCGTGCTTCTTGGCGCGACGGCTTGGCTCGGCGTGCCTGCTGTCTTCGGTTGGCTTCCCGACTGGGCTCGCAACCTCGGGGTCTATGAGGCTGCCGAGAGCGTTGCGCCCGGTCTCCAAGACGACTTCATGCCGCCTTTCGATGAGGGCTCTTTCCTGCTGATGCCCACCACCACGCCGCACGCCTCGATCGGACAGGCCCTCGAGATGATGCAGAGCATCGATGCTGCGGTCGCGGCCATCCCGGAGGTGGAGCGTGCGGTGGGGAAGCTCGGCCGTGCCGAGAGCCCGCTCGACCCGGCGCCGATCTCGATGTTCGAGACCGTCGTCAACTACCACTCCGAGTACATTCTCGACGACGCGGGCCACGTCGAGACCTTCCAATACGACGAGGAGTCGAAGGAGTTCGTGCGCGATGAGCACGGCGAGCTCATCCCCGACTCCGATGGTGAGCCCTTTCGCCAGTGGCGCGATCACATTCGTTCCCCGGACGACATCTGGGCGGAAGTCGCCAAGGCCGCCGAGTATCCGGGCCTGACCGGTTCTCCCAAGTTGATGCCAATCAAGACGCGCATCGTCATGTTACAGACCGGCATGAGGTCCGCCGTTGGCATCAAGATCAAGGGGCCGGATCTCGAAACCCTCGAATCCTTCGGACTGGTGCTCGAAGGGATTCTCAAAGAGCTTCCGGAGATCAAGGCGAAGACCGTCCTGGCGGATCGTATCATCGGCAAGCCATACATCGAGCTCGTCATCGACCGGGAGGCGATATCCCGCCACGGCCTGACGATCACGGACGTGCAAGACGTCATCCAGCTTGCCATCGGGGGGCGCTTGCTGACCCGAACCGTCGAGGGTCGCGAGCGTTACCCGGTGCGTGTTCGCTACATGCGCGAAGAAAGGGACAGCGTCGAGGCGCTCCGACGTGTCCTCGTACCCATGTCGAACGGTGGTCAAATCCCGCTCGAGCAGGTCGTCGACATTCGCTACGTCCGCGGGCCCCAGCTCATCCGCTCCGAAGATACGTTCCTCAATGCCTACGTGACCTTCGATCCCTCCGAGGGGATCGGTGAAGTCGAGAGCGTTCTGGCCGCGCAGCGCGCGTTGCAGGAGCGCATCGCTTCCGGAGATCTCGTCGTGCCGGCAGGGGTCAGCTATCGGTTCGCTGGAACCTACGAGAACCAAATTCGAAGCGCCAAGCGCCTGATGGTTCTCGTTCCCTTGGCGCTCGCAATCATCTTTCTGCTCCTCTACTTGCAGTTCCGTCGAACGAGCACCGCACTCATGATCTTTGCAGGCGTTGCGCTCGCAGGTGCGGGTGGCTTCCTTCTCATCTGGGCCTACAACCAGTCCTGGTTCCTGAACATTTCACCCTTCGGCGTCGATCTTCGGCATCTGTTTCACGTTGGGGACACGCGGATGACCGTGGCGGTGTGGGTCGGGTTCTTGGCGCTCTTTGGCATCGCTACAGACAACGGCGTCATCGTCGCCACCTACCTGATGCAGCTCTTTCGCGTGGCGACGCCGGCGAGCGTCGGTGAAGTGCACGACCTCGTGGTCGAGGCGGGTCAACGTCGCGTTAGGCCCTGCATCATGACGACCGCGACGACCTTGTTGGCCCTGCTGCCGGTGGTAACGGCGCAAGGTCGCGGCTCGGATCTGATGGTGCCCATGGCCTTGCCATCCGTCGGCGGTGTCGTGCTGGCCCTGGTGACGCTCTTCACCGTCCCGGTCCTCTACAGTATCGGCGAGGAACGTCAGCTCGAGAAGCGCAGGCGAGCTTTGGAATCGGGCGCCGCCTAGTCGTCGTCGCCCGGCGTCCCACGGTGCTCGTCCGGCTGGATGCCAAACCGACGGAGCAATCGGTAGAAGCTCTCCCGCTCGACACCAGCATGCGCCGCGGCCTCGCCGACCTGGCCTCCATGTGCACGAAGCACCTCTTTGAGATACCGCCGAGCCACCTCCCGGCGACCTTGTTCTTGCGCTTCGGACCAGGTCAGCGCACTCAAGCTGAGATCCGATGCTTGGGATTCGGGCCGCCTGAGCACTTCGGGCGGAAGATCCCCCACGTCGATTCGGTCCTCCGTGCAGACGACGCTGGCCCGCTCCACCGCCGCGCGGAGCTGTCGGACGTTTCCAGGCCAGTCGTATTGCTCCATCGCCTCGATCGCTGCGGGCGTGAAACCAAACAGCTTCGCGTCACGCATCGGCGGGAGCTCGCGCAGGAAGTGCGTCGCCAGCAGCTCGACGTCTTCGCGTCGGTCACGGAGGGGAGGAATACGCACGACAGCGACGTTGAGCCGATACCAAAGATCCTCGCGGAAGCTTTCGTTCTGGACCATCGCCTCGATGTCCCGATGTGTCGCAGCTATGACGCGCACATCGATTGGGCGCTCCCGTGAGTCTCCTAGTCGCCGAATCGCCCGCTCCTCGAGCGCCCGCGTGAGCTTGGCCTGCAGGGAGAGCCGCATCTCGCCGATTTCGTCTAGAAAGAGAGTCCCCTTATTGGCTTCTTCGAAGAGACCTGAGCGATCTCGATTCGCGCCGGTGAACGATCCTTTGACGTAACCAAAGAGCTCGCTTTCCAGCAGCTCAGCGGGGATCGCCGCGCAGTTCACTGCGATGAAACGTTGCTGCGAGCGGTGGCTGAGGCGGTGAAGCGCACGCGCCACCCTTTCCTTGCCGGTGCCGGTTTCTCCGAGCAGAAGAACTGTTGCGTCACTGTCTGCTATCCGTCTGACCAGCTCGCTCAAGTCTCGCATCGTTGAGGACCTAGCGAGCATGTCCGGCAGCACCTCGTCGCCCCCATCGGAGTCTCCATGGCTTGGCAGAGCCGCGGCCGCCCGCCCCATTGCTCGAAGGACGACTGCGCGCCCCGTTTGGGGATCGAAGGGTTTGATCAGGTAGTCGTATGCCCCGAGGCGCAATGCCTCAACTGCCGTGCCCACCGATGCGTATGCGGTCATGAGAATGAACTCGGCCTGGGGCCTCACACGCTTGCAGAGCTTGAGAACCTCGACGCCATCCATGTCGGGCATTCGCAGGTCGCAAAGCACGACGTCAACCGGCTCGGCTTCGAGGATCTTCAATGCGTCGAGGCCCCGCTCGGCGGTCAGGACCTGTGCGTCACTGCGCAGCACCTTCTTCATCAGGCTCAGCATGTTCTTCTTGTCGTCGACGACGAGTACGGTGAACCTCTTCTCACTCGTCGAGCTCATGACGCCTCTTTCTGCGCCACGCCCTCGGCACCGGGGATCCTCACGCGGAAGGTCGCGCCTCCGTCTGGGTTGTTTTCCACCTCGATGGTTCCGCCATGGGCGCGCGCGATTCCCATGCACACCGAGAGTCCGAGCCCAGAGCCCCCGGCACGTTTCGTGAAAAACGGCTCGAAGATCTTGGCTTGGTCTTCGGCGGTGATTCCGGGGCCGCGGTCGGAGACGGCGATCTCATAGCCACTGGTTCCCCAGGGACGACCGACCACCTCGATTGGCTGGTCGCTTGCGGAGAAGGAGGACGCGTTCAGGAGCAGGTTGCGGACCACTTGGCGAAGCCGGCCACCATCAGCCAGTGCGTGACCCGGCTCCACGGTTAGATCGATCCGTTGCTTTGCGCCCTCGTCGGTCTCCCCGAATCGACGCGCCGATTCGCGCAGCAGGCGTTCCATATCGGTGTAGTCACGGCGAAGCTCCGGCACCCGCGCGAACGCCACGAGGTCTTCGGCTATGCGCTGACAGGCTGCCGCCTCCTCGTCCAAGATCTTGAGCTCTTCGCCGAGGACGTCAGGAGGGGTGTCGGGCCCCATCGTCTTCAGATAGCCGCGGATCACCTGAATGGGGTTGTTGACCTCGTGCGCTACGCCGGCCGCGAGTTGCCCAATGGCCGCCATTCGTTCGGTTTCGATGAGCTGAGTCTCGCGTGCTTGAAGCTCCTCCGCCATCGCATCGAATGCCGAGGATACCGCCCGAAGCTCTCCCTCACCCACGGGACCCACTCGACTACTGAAGTCCCCAGAGCCGAACCTGCGTGCTTGGGCGGAAAGGACTTGCAGCGGCTCGAGTACGGCGCGGCGTAGCCTGATCGTGAATAGGACGGAAAGACCGAGCACGAGCAGCACGCAGGTTGCGCCTGTAATCAGCCCTAGTCGCGCAGCACGCGTTGCCGACGTATGGTCCATCGCCATGTCGCGCTCCACGGTTCGGGCAATGTAGTCCGCTTGCTGTGTGGCCCGTTGAGACAGTTCGTCGACTCGCTTGTGATGTCGAACTACAGCAGTCGCGTCGCCACGGTTGACGGCGGGAACGAGGACGTCTCGAAAGACCTCATCTAGGGCGTTGCTGTCGTTGAGCAGTTGTTCCACGCGCCAGCGTTCAGCCTCTGGCAGCAATGGCTTCAATGTGCCGGCTCCCTGCCGAACTCGCTCGACCCACTCCTCGTAGTCTTCGAGATGATCGCGATCGTGCTCGATGATCCAATGGGCTTGGTGGATGTACTGCTCGCGTACAGCGGTGGCGAGCACGAGGCTTTCGCGAATGGCGGCTTCTTGCGTCTGCATGTTGGCGACGAGCCCTGCGACTTCGCCGATGATAGCGATCAGCATCCCGCACATCACGACCGACACGATGGACACCAGCGCAAAGCTCAGCGCGAGCCGACGTGCGATGACGCGTTTCGGTCCGGGGGGCGTCTGGGCGCCGTTAGTCTGTGAAGTGTCTTTCGCTTGCATCGGTCTCCGCCCGTTTGCCGGGACGCTCGTTAGCACCGCAGGAGTCGTGCCAAGCGTCGTCTTTCAAAGATTCCATCATTTCGGATGGTTAGAGGACTAGGGACGCTGCGAATGTAACCGAGTTAGACACGGATGTAACCATTTCGGTCACAGCAATCGCCCTGTCACGCACGAATCTTCTTCGAAAGCGCGCCCGGATGCTCTGGCACTGCTCTTGCTTCACTCATCGACGACAGACGAGAACGATGCCGAGCGACGACCATCTTTACACTTGCCCAATGCACCCCGAGGTGCGCCAAGCCGGTCCGGGCAGCTGTCCCAAATGCGGCATGGCGCTCGAGCCTCGCCACGTATCGAACGCTTGCGCTGATCGAGGTGCTGCTCAAACGGATTGGCTGGGAGTCCGACGAGTGCGGCCCATGCCTCGCTGAGTCCAAAGTGAGGTAATCGCGCTTCCGGCGAAGATCGATGCAATCGCAAGGATGCTCCCGGGCGCCAGCAAGGGAATGCCCGTCAGGCCGTGTCCGACGGTGCAACCCGCAGCGAGCGAAGCGCCAACGCCCAAGCCGAGTCCCCCGGCGAAACGCCTGCTCGCGCTCAACGCGGAGACCTTCGAGACGGTGATACGCCCGCTCGTTCTCGCGGCGACGAAAGCGCCGAGCGGGATGCCCAACACGAACAGGACGTCCCAACTCACGAAGCGTTTCACCGGTTCCGCCAGCAAGCTGACTGTCCCGGGCACTACGGCCATTCCGAAGTCTCTAGCGGCGAGGCTCGATAGCGGCCACGCGACGATTCCGAGGATTCCCATGGCGATGCCTGTACGCTGCCAAGACCAGGCACCCGCTTGGCCTGGGGCGGCTCGCCACAAGATCGCGACGAGCCCGAGCCCGAGCACCGTCGCCCACGCCCACGACGCGGCGAGCGGAGCACTACTCACCGAGGGGCCGGCTGATTGCACGGCGGTTCGGAGTCCAACGAGAGGGCCGAGCTCGAACGCCGTGGCCCCGAGCGCCATTCCCAGCGTTGCGACCAAGGCGCCGAGGCTTCCAGATCCGATCTTGTACCAAACGCCGGCCGCACAACCGCCCGCCCATCGCATTGACGCCCCGAAGAGCAGTCCACCCAGTACCGCGCCGACCGGAAACATTGCGGGGTAGGTCGGGCTCGAGAGCCCCCAAGCGAAGACCCATGGTACGACGAGCATCTGGAGCGCGATCGCGAGCACGTACGACTTGACCTTGGTGGTGTTCCGCTCGGTGACCACCATGCGGAAGCCCGAGTTCATACAAAAGGCGCCACGTTGAGAGATGTACCCGTAGCCGGCGCCGACGATGAACCCCGAGAGCGCCGCGAGGGGCATCAACCTACCAGTGAATCCCGTGCATGATGTGGGCGAATGCTACGGCTTCCGGTCCGGGGGGCGCGTGGTCCCCTTCCTGACCCTTTTTCGGCGAATCGGGGAAGAGTCGGAAGCCGGTGTTGAGGACGCGGTCGATGAGTTTGGGGGCGATTGCGTAGCTGACCTCGCCGAACACGCCGAGACGCGTGGCGACGCGCTTCTTGCGGTTGATGATGCCGTCTACGATCATGTCGACCGCCTCTTCGGGCGAACGAGTTGGAACGGCTTCGTACATCTTCGTCGGCGCGATCATCGGAGTGCGAACCAGCGGCATGTAAACCGTAGTGATGCACACGCCGTCGGCGACGACCTCGCTGGCAATCGAGCGGCTGAACGCGTCGAGGGCTGCCTTGCTCGCGACGTACGCACTGAAGCGTGGTGCGTTCGTTTGTACGCCGATGCTCGAGATGTTGACGATTTGGCCGTCCTTACGCTTTCGCATCGCCGGCAAGAGACCCAAGATCAGCTTCAGTGATCCGAAGTAGTTGAGCTGCATCGTGCGCTCGAAGTCATGGTAGCGGTTGTACGAGTGCGATACGCCTCGGCGAATCGATCGGCCCGCGTTGTTGATGAGGACGTCCACGTGACCGTACTCGGCGAGCACCTCGCGCACGAGCCTATCGGCGTCCTCTGCGCTCGACAGGTCGCAGGTGTGAATGAGGGACTCGCCCCCGCGGAAATCGATCTCCCGCTGAACCGCTTCGAGCTTCTCTCGTGATCGCGCCACCAGCAGGACCTTGGCTCCGGCTTCGGCCAGCCGGATCGCGAGGGCCTCGCCAATCCCGCTCGAGGCACCCGTGACCATCGCGATCTTGCCACCGATTCTGCCGTGCAGCGTTCGATCCTGGAACAGATCGGGGTCCATGTGGCGCTCCCAGTAGTCCCAGATTTTCCATGCGTACTGCTCGAAGGGCGGACACTTGATGTCCGTCCGGGCGAGCGCCTTCTCGGTTTCGCGCGTGTCGAATGAAGACCGCCAATTGACGTACGGAAGTACGGATTCCGGTATTCCAATGTCGGCCAGAACCTCGCGCCGGGCGGTCTTGACCGCAGGCATGGCGCCGAGCAGCCCGACCAAGCCCGGAGGCACCAGCTTCAGCACCCGCGGGTCGATCCGAGCATCGAAGCGGGGAGCGTGCGCCGCTTCGCAAAGCAGGTTCAGCGCGTCCCCAAAGCTCTTCGGCTTCGGGTCGGTGAGGTGGAAGGTATTGCTCTCGGTTTCCTCGTTGTGGGCAATCGCATCGATCGCGCGAGCCACGTAATCGACCGGAACGACGTGAAGCTCGGACCCTTCGAACCCAACGAGCGGCATCCATGATGGCAACATGCGCCGCATTCGCTGAATGAGCTTGAACGCGTAGTAGATACCATCGATCTTCTCGGCCTCACCGGTCACCGAAGACCCGACGACGGCGCCTGGACGGTAGATCTTATAGCGCGTCTGACACTCGTCCCGAACGAGCTTCTCGGCCAAGAACTTCGTCTTGAAGTACGCGTTCTTGTGCTTCTGACCCTCGTCGAACATGTCCTCGCGGAAGAATCCGACGTAGTCGCCCGCCACCGCGGTCGAGCTCGTGTAGTGAAGGGTTGCATCGAGGCCTTCGGCAAGGCGGCAGGCGTTGCGCGTTCCGAGGACGTTGGCCTTCTGGCTCTCTTCCATCCCGGCGTTCATGTCGTAGAGCGCCGCGAGGTGGAACATGTGGACGACCTCGTTGCGAAGCTGATCGACCTGTGCTTCGGGTACACCGCAAAGTGGCTTGCTGATGTCTCCCGGGAGCACCACGAACTGCTCCTTGGCCGCCGGCCAGCGTTCGTCGACCAGGTCGCGGAAGTCTGCCACGGACGGCGGATAGACGAGACAGTAGATTTTGTTGCCGCGCTTGGTGAGCGAATCGAGCAGGTGCTTTCCGATGAAGCCACTGGCTCCGGTCACGAGATACATGGGGCCTCCAGGGGGGTTGGAACCGACGACCATATCCGCGATGACCCCTTTACGGCAATAGCCGTTCGGGGTAGTGAACCCGCCGGTGTACGCTGAGCTCCAGCAATATGTTCAGCGCATCTGGCCGGAGGCCGAATCCCTTCCGGGTGCCCGCAAGCGCGCGTTGGAAGAAGTCGCCTCATTCGTCTCGGCCAAACGCCGAAGTGACGAAACTGTCGCCCTGGTTTTCA
The DNA here is from genome assembly GCA_049669945.1 of Polyangiales bacterium. Lineage (GTDB taxonomy): Bacteria > Myxococcota_A > Polyangia > Polyangiales > Houyiibacteriaceae > SG8-38. The sequence continues at coordinate 11,894 of JBATLA010000844.1, forward strand.
TCTGCACGCACAACTCGCGGCGAAGCCAGATGGGGCAGCTCTGGGGAGCTGCGGCCGCCGCTCATTTCGGCATCGACGGCGTCCGGACGTATTCGGGAGGCACGGAAGCGACGGCGTTCAATCCGCGTGCGGTAACAGCCATTCAGCGAGCCGGTTTCGGTGTCGAGAACCCCGGGGGCGACAACCCCCACTACCGCGTGACTTATTCCGATGCGGGTCCAGTCCTCGAATGCTTTTCGAAGACCTACGACGATCCCCGCAACCCCAGCGCCGGTTTCGCCGCGATCATGACTTGCTCTGACGCCGACGAGGCGTGCCCGTTCGTTGCCGGGGCCGAACTACGGGTGCCGATTCGATATGACGATCCGAAAGCTGCGGACGGCACCCCCGCAGAGACCTCCGCGTACGACGAACGGTGCCTCCAGATCGCGACCGAGATGCTGTACCTGTTTTCGCGAGTCTAGCGGATGACGACCGGGCTTGGCTCGGGTGGGGCGCCGAGCACGTCGCGGTTCGATCTCGGCTGCCGCCCGTCGGCCTCACGGATGCCGAGCTCTTCGGCGAGCTCGGCGGCGATCCACACGCGTCCCGAGCGTTCCATGCGCTTTTGGTCTGCGTGCATAGTTGCGATCACGCGCCCGATGAATTCAGGGCTTTCGGCGTTGGCGAGGAACTTTCCGTATGGCCCTTTCATCGCGTCGGGGTGCTGAAAGAGTGGTTCGTTCCGTTCCGTGCGCATGAAGCCGAGCCACAAGCTCACCGCGGCAACGTCGTGCTCGCGCAGATCGATCGCCATGTCCATGGCCATCTTGTCGACTCCCGCTTTGCCGGCGCCGTAGGCGGGGCCATGCATGTAGATCCGACCGCCGTAGCTCGAGGTGAAGGCGATGAGTCCGCCCCCGGTTCGTACCATCAGCGGCGCAGCGTAGTAGCTCGCGACATAGTGAGAGCGCTGGCCAACATCGAGAATGCGGAGGATGTCGAGGGACTTCTCCCAGAACGGTCCGGGCTTGGCGAGCTCTCGAGGAACCGCGGTCGCGTTGTTGACGAGAATGTCGAGGCGATCCTGCTCGGTCTCGACACGCTCGAAAAGCGCGCTCACTTGCTCGTCGTCCGAGTGATCGCATGTCACCGCCACGCCGTGGCCGCCCGCGCTCGTGACGGCGTCTGCGGTGGCTTGCACCGTTCCCCCGAGGGGATGGCCCTTGCCTCCTTCCGTGCTTCGGCCGGTGACGTAGACCGTCGCGCCCGAGGCACCGAGCGCAACAGCAATTCCCTTGCCCACACCACGGCTCGCACCGGTGACGACGGCCACTCGCTTCTGCTCTTCGCTCATCCCGTTAGACTTCTAGCACGGCCTCGTCAGCGAAGTATCGCCCCCGTATCCGAAGCGCGACGTTCACGAGCGCGATCATCACGGGAACCTCGACCAAAGGTCCGATCACCGCTGCGAAGGCGGCGCCGTGATGGATGCCAAAGGTTGCTACGGCCACCGCAATCGCGAGCTCGAAGTTGTTGGATGCGGCGGTGAACGAAAGCGTCGTTGCGACGGGATAGTTCGCTCCGGCCGCCTTCGACAGCCAGAACGAAATGAAGAACATCAGCACGAAGTAGATCAGCAGTGGCACCGCGATGCGAATCACGTCGAAGGGCAGCGCCACGATCGCGTCCCCCTTCAACGAGAACATGACGACGATTGTGAAGAGCAGGGCGACGAGCGTGATCGGGCCGATCCTCGAGGCAAAGGAGGCGTCGTACCACGCGCGGCCCTTGAGTTTGATGAGACCCGAGCGTGTGAGGAAGCCCGCGGCGAAGGGGATGCCGAGGTAGATTGCGACGCTCTTTGCGATTGCCCCGATCGTGATGTCTACGACCATTCCCTCGAGACCGAGCTGTGTGGGAAGCCAGGTCACGAAGAACCACGCGTACACCGAGAAGAACAGAATCTGGAAGATCGAATTGAAGGCGACGAGCCCGGCCGCGAACTCTCGGTCCCCGAGCGCGAGGTCGTTCCACACGATCACCATGGCGATGCAACGCGCGAGCCCGATGATGATGAGCCCGACCATGTAGTCGGGTTTGTCGGGCAGAAAGATCACCGCCAGGGCGAACATCAGCACTGGACCGATGATCCAGTTCTGAATGAGTGACAACGTCAGCACCCTCTTGTTGGTGAAGACGCGCCCCATCTCCTCATACCGCACCTTGGCGAGCGGCGGGTACATCATGAGGATCAAGCCGATCGCGATCGGAATCGATGTCGTGCCGATACTCATCGCATCGAGCGCTGTCGCGAAGCTCGGTACCAAGTAGCCGAGCGCGACCCCGGTCGCCATCGCTGTGAAGATCCAGAGCGTCAGATATCGATCGAGAAAAGAAAGACGGCGTGGTTGGGTGGTCACTCGAGACTGCTTTCCGTAGCGGGCGAGCGGAGCGTTCCATATACTCCGCCTTGATGAAAGCTGATGCCACAGCCCCGCCCCGCCCCGAGAGTTACGTGATCCAGGGCCGCACCGTAGAATTGCCGTGCAATGTCCGTGACGCGTGCTCAGCCAGCGCCACATGGCTGGTCAGCGCTCGCGCAGCCCAAGCGCTACTTCGCGGCCCGGAGCTGGAGATCGCCGAGGTGCTGCCGGGTCGCGGGCTGCTCAGCATCGCTTGCATCGAGTACCGAGACAACGATCTTGGCGATTACAACGAGGTGTCGATCGCGTTCTTCGTTCGACGCCCCGGAGAAAAGACCGGTGTACCCTATCTCGGGGCGGCAGCTCGGATGATGCGCGGGCAGCTTCCGACACACATCGTGCACCTGCCGGTCAACCAGGCGTTCACCTGTGAAGCAGGGCGCGTCATTTGGGGCTTCCCAAAGACGGTCGACGAAATCGACTTCGACACGGCGGGCGATCGCGCGCGCTGCGTGTGGAACAAGGATGGGCAGAACGTGCTCAAGATCAGTCTGCCTTCGGGCGGAAGCCGCGATTTCCCGGAGCAGATGCTCAGCACGTACAGCTACATCGACGACGCGCTTCACGTCACGCGTTTCACCTCGAGCGCGGAGAACCTGGGCGTTCGCATGGGCGGTGTTCAACTTGCGTTGGGCGCGCATCCGATCGCGGACGAGCTTCGCTCACTCGGCCTGCCCAAGCCCGCGCTGATGAGCATGTGGATGGGCAAGATGCGGGGACGTTTCGAGGCCGCGGAGCGCTGCTAGTGTTCCTGCTTGGAGCTCCGAAGCCGCGTCATGCCCGTGGTCACATACTGGATCGTGCTGATCGCGATCGTCACCAAGATGGCTGCGCTCAGCGCCTTCACCACGGGCATCGGCGGCCATCCGACCCAAGCGTGGCCGATTGTCAGTAGGATGAACAGAATCTGAAAAACGGTGTTCAGCTTACTAGCTCGGGTAGGCTCCCCGTGAATCGGCGCGACCAGCAGTTGGTATACGATCGTTCCCGCGATGATGATGATGTCGCGCCCGATGACGATGGCCGTGAACCACACGGGGACCCATCCCATCCAAGTGAGCGTGACGAAGCAGGAGAACATCAACAGCTTGTCGGCCGCGGGGTCGAGCAAGCCGCCGAGCCGTGTGCGCCAGTCGAAACGCCGAGCGAGAAAGCCGTCGAGCGCATCCGATAGCCCGGCGATCACGATCAATAGCAACCCCAATCCGTACTGGCGCTGAAGCAGCGCCCACACGATCGGTGCAACGAGGATGATGCGCCCGACGCAGATCAGATTGGGGATGTACTTGAGCTTCACCGCGTGACCGGGCCTATTTTGAAGCGAATCTAGCGTATCTCACGGCGACTCGTTGGTACGCAGTGGGCAGGAGCCGCACCATCCAGTCGTAGACGCGGGCGTCGGGTCCGACGAGGATCCGACGCTGGTTGCGTTGGACACCTTGGATGATCTCTTGCGCGGCTTTGTCGGCGGTCGTGATGAACGACTTCTCGAATTTCTGCCGTGCATCCTCCCCTGGCTCGGCGAGGCCCAAGTCTTGAAGGCTGTCGTCCATCCGCGACGAACGGGCGATCGAAGTCTTGATGCCGCCAGGGTGCACGCAACTGGCGCTGACGCCGTAGCTCAGCATGTCGAGCTCCTGGCGTAGGGATTCTGTGAATCCACGCACGGCGAACTTCGCGGCGTTATACGCAGATTGGCTCGGGATTCCGGCGAGTCCAAACACGCTCGAGATGTTGATGATGTGCCCGTCTCTGCTCGCCTTGAGATGTGGCAGAAACGCCTTGGTGCCATACACCACGCCCCAGAAGTTGACGTCCATCAGCCACTCGAAGTCCCCATAGCTCATCTTTTCGACGGTGCTTCCGAGCGCGACCCCTGCGTTGTTGAAAATCATGTTGACCCTGCCGTGATCAGCCACGACCTTGTCGGCCCAGGCGTAGACCTCCTCGCGCACGGCCACGTCGACACGCTGGTGCGTGACTCGAACGCCGAGGTCCCGCATCTGGTCCACGGTCTCCTGCAGACTCACCTCATCGATGTCGGAAAGCGCCAGGTGACAGTCCCTTCGGCCCAACTCCAAGGCGAGTGCCCGGCCAATGCCCGATCCTGCCCCCGTAATCGCTGCCACCTTGTTCACGAAGCTCTTCATAGCCGCCCGTGGTAGCCGATCATGCCTTCGAGGCCAAGCCCGTGTCTTTGTCGTCTCGGATTTCCGGCTCGATGTAGATCATCTTGGCAATTGGAACCGCATGCCGGATCCGGGCCTCCGCCCGGTCGATCGTCGCGGCCACACCTTCCGTGTCGAGCAAGCCATCGATCTCGACCTCGGCGCCGACCAGCAGTTGGTCCGGCCCGACGTGCTGAGTCCGCAGGTCGAGTACGGCGCCGATCCCTTCCGTGCCCTCGATGGCCTGGACGATCTTCTGCCGCATCGGCCCATTGGCTGACTCGCCGATGAGTAGGCTCTTCATCTCGAACACCAGAACCGCCGCGATGATCACCAGCAGGACGCCGATCGCGATGGTTCCATATGCGTCCCATCGCGAGTCGCCTGTGATTGCGGCGACCGAAATGCCAACCATCGCCAGAACCAGACCGGTGAGCGCGCCAAAGTCCTCGAGGAGCACGACCGGCAGCTCGGGGCTGCGCGAGTGGCGAATGAACTCCCACCACGACGCAGTTCCCTTGAGCGGCCGCGACTCCTTTATCGCCGTTCGGAAAGAAGCCCCTTCGAGTACGATTCCGAGCGCCAACACCCCAATCGCCCAGCCAACGTTCGAAACGCCATGCCCGCCGTCACTGAGCTTGTGCCAACCTTCGTAGATCGCGAAAAGACCCCCGAGACTGAAAAGCACGAGCGCGACCACGAACGACCAGAAATACCGCTCGCGGCCATAGCCGAATGGGTGCTCCGCCGTGGCGTGCTTATGAGCGCGGCGGCTGCCCAGCAGGAGGAGCGCCTGGTTCGAGGTGTCGGCGACCGAGTGGATCGATTCGGCGAGCATCGAGGACGACGACGTGAAAAAGTAGGCGACAAACTTCGCGATTGCGATGCCCATATTGGCGAACATTGCCGCCAGGATTGCTTTGGTAGAGCCGGATGCCACGGGGCAAGGCTATGTGATATCGCTTGGGAGTGCGAGTTGACGCCAAGACCGAAACCGGTGCGATAAGTGCTTTTCGCGACGATGTGCTCGGGGCGGCCGACGCCGTCGAGATCGCTCGCCGGATAAGGTGTGGCGAGGTCCAAGTGAGCGAGGTCGTCGAGGCTGCCATCACGCGTGCGGAGCGGGTCAACCCGCTGCTGAATGCAATCGCGGCGCCAACATTCGATGCCGCGCGTGCGGATGCGGCGGCTGGGCGTGCCGGCGCATTCTCCGGTGTCCCGTCGTTCATCAAAGACACCGACCCCGTAGCCGGCGCGCCCATGAGGTATGGGTCGCGTGGCCTGCCCAGCACGCCAGTCGACCAGACCTCGCCTGCAGCCAAGCAGTTCCTATCGACTGGAGTCATCAGCCTCGGTAAGACGACGACACCCGAGTTCGGGCTCACCTGTACGACCGAGCCTCTCATCCAAGGCCCGACGCACAACCCATGGAAGCCCGGGTTCTCTTGCGGCGGATCCTCGGGTGGTTCCGCCGCGTTGGTTGCCGCCGGCGTCGTTCCCATAGCCCACGCGAACGACGGCGGGGGGTCGATTCGAATCCCGGCGGCGTGCTGTGGGTTGGTCGGCCTCAAGCCGTCCCGCGGGCGCCTCGTGGACATGGAGCGCTCCGAGCTCCTTCCGCTGAAGATCGTCCACCAGGGGATGTTGAGCCGGACGGTTCGCGACACCGTGGCCTACTTCGACGCC
>JBATLA010000845.1:0-2082 GCA_049669945.1 Polyangiales bacterium
CCGGCGTTGGTTGGCATCGGTCGCGGGATCCTTCGCGCCGAGAAGTACCCGGACGCGATGGACAACGCGACTCGCGCGCTCCAACATGCGCGAGGCGTCGATGCGAGGCCTGGGCTCGAAGCGGAGGCGATCTACCAGATCGCTCGGGTGCATCTCCACCGAGGGGAGCTCGATGCTGCGAGGCGCCTCTTCCGGCAGTCGATCTCGCTCCCCGGCACGCCGCCGGCCGCTTGGTTCTACCTTGGTGAGGCGCTCTGGAACGACAATTCCCCCTCGGCTCGCGAGGCCTACGAGCGCTATCTCGAGCTCGTTTCCACGGGCCACTTGGCGGATCGGGCCCGTCGGGCAATTCAGTAGTATGCTCCGTTGATGGCGAAGAAGCAGAACGAGCGGCGCCAAGCACGCAAAGAGCGACAGAAGGCCGCCAAGGAAGCAAGGCACGAGGCCGAGGCGAACGCCAAGCGGCGCCGTCAGATGCAGCTACGGCTTGCGGGAGGGGTGGGGTTGCTGACGCTCGTGGTTGCTGGCGTTTTCTATTGGGTGCTCGACAATCGGCAACTCATGGGTGTGACGCTGCTGATCGGCGGCGTGCTGTTCTTGCTGTTCGTGCTCTCAACCTTGGCGTCGGGCGTGCAGCCGCGCGACCGCACCCGAGCCGGCTCGATCGACTACGGCAACCGCGACTGAGGCCATTGGTGGAAGATACCGAGTCGGAGCGTTGGGAAGCCGCCGAGGAAGGCATAGAGCTGCTGCACGCGGGCGAGCTGGACTCGGCCATCGACGAGCTTCTCCGCGTCGCGCGCGATGATCCGCGCAACGAGTACGCCTTTCATTTCTTGGGGCACGCCTATTTCGAAAAGGAAGCTTACCCGGAGGCGCTCAAGAGCTATGTCGAGGCTCTGACGCTCGCACCGGAGTACGTTGGCGCGATGCTCGGGGCCGGGCAGACCTTGCGTATGATGGGCGAATACGACCGCGCGCTTCGCATGGGGCAGCGGGTGCTTCGAAGCCGGGAAGACGACGGCGATGCGCTCTTTCTCGTCGGCGCGACGCACTTTCAAAAAGGCGAGAATCAGGCCGCGAAGCGCTATCTCGAGCGGTTCTTGGAGACGAGCCCCGAGCTTGAAGTGGCCCTCGAAGTCGAGGGGATGCTCCAGGTGATCCGGGGCGAGGTCTTGCCTTTCCCGGGCGCCGAGGACACGGTAGAGAACTGACAGGAGGCGCCCGTGGCGACGGATCCGGCCGAAAAAACCGCAGCGCAGAGGCTGCATGCCGACGAAGGCAATGGGCTCGATGAAGCCAGCGAGCGTTGGCGGTCTGAAGACGTGCAAGGCGCGGTCGCCCGACACCCGCTGCGCAAGGAGCGGTTCTCGACCTCGAGCGATTTCGAGGTGCCCGACTTACTCACCCCTGCGGACCTCGACGCGGACTATCAACGCGACCTCGGGTTCCCCGGCCAGTTCCCTTACACGCGCGGTGTTCAGCCGACGATGTATCGCGGCCGCTTGTGGACGATGCGGATGTTCGCGGGCTTCGGCACGCCGCGGCAAACCAATGAGCGTTTCCGCTACCTGCTGGCCCAGGGGCAAACCGGTCTTTCTACTGCCTTCGATTTCCCTACCTTGATGGGGTACGACAGCGACTCTCCGCGCTCCCTCGGCGAGGTCGGCATGGTTGGAGTCGCCGTCGATACGCTTCGTGACATGGAGATCCTCTTCGACCAGATTCCGCTCGACAAGGTGACCACGTCGATGACGATCAATGGGCCAGCCGCGGTCCTGCTCGGCTTCTACGTGGCGCTAGCCGACAAACGCGGCATCCCTCGCGACAAGATTGGCGGGACGGTTCAAAACGATTGCCTCAAGGAGTTCATCGCGCAGCACGCGTGGGTCGTGCCGCCGCGCCCCGCCATGCGCATCGTGACCGACTCCATCGAGTTCTGCGCGAAGGAAGTTCCGCGTTGGAACAGCGTGAGCATCAGCGGCTACCACATCCGCGAAGCCGGTGCGACTGCCGCGCAAGAGCTGGCGTTCACCATTGCCGATGGCCTCGAGTACGTGAAGTGGGGGGTCGAGCGCGGGC
>JBATLA010000846.1:0-2175 GCA_049669945.1 Polyangiales bacterium
CATCGACAGCCATTTGAACGGAGTGCCCAACATTCCCGAGTCGATTCCGCCGGTCCAAGCCAAGCATCCGAACTATCGCGGCACGTTGAACCACAACGTGGTCACCATTGCGACCCTGCTCAGGGACTGCGGGTACCACACGTACATACTGGCAAGTGGCACCTCTTCAACTACGTGAAGGACCCGGGCGAAGCGAACGACTTGAGAGCCGAGATGCCCGAGCTTCTCGCCGAGATGCTCGGGGACTACCAGATCTACGTTCGGGACAACCACGTGTTGCCCATCCCCGACGGGTACGATCAGCGCGAGGAGGTCATCTTCTACACCCTTCGCAACAACCCGGACCCGGTCGTTCTTACGACTGCGGTGTTGTTGGCGCTACTCGTCTCGTTTCTTTTGTGGCGTGGGGTTCGTCGTTTGAACCGAGCCCGAGGTCGCTCCTCGACGGCTATGCGGTGAGACTCATCGGGGGTACCCCATCCGCGCACTGGATCTGTTGTTGTGCGTGGAGGCCTTCCCGGTGTACCAATCCCCATCATGAATCGTTCGACCCTCCGAGCTCTCGAATCCATGGCGTTGTTTCTTGGTCTCTTGATCCTGGTGGCGCAGACTCGTGCTGAGCCGGCCAAGGTGCCGACACCGAGTGAGCTCGCCGGAGACTACGCGTACGCTGGCCAACGCGAAAAGGACGAAGCCGCAATCAAGGCGAAGGTGGACGCCGCCACAGCCGATATGAGTCGCATGGTCTCGAAGCGCGCGATGCCCAGGCTCGAATCAACCACCCAGATCCCCCAAAAAGTGATGATCGCGCATCAAGGCAGCAGCGTGACGTTCAAGATGGACGATCATGTCGTCACCGTGCCCGAGCAAGGAGGCTCCGTTCCGGTCACGACCCCGCTTGGGGAGACGGCAGACGCGTCCCTCGATGTGAAGACGGCCACGCTGCTGCAGTCGGTAGCCAAGACTGGGGGTCAGAAGCGAAATGCCTTTCGATTCAACGCAGCCGGGCAGTTGGTGATGGACGTACGGATCACGAACAGCAAGCTCGCTTCCCCCGTCACGTTCTCGCTGGTCTACGCACGGGTGAATCCGTGAGGTCAACGGGTTCCCTTGCTCGGGAGCCGCTGATGGATACCCTGGTCGCTCATGGCAGCTAAGGGCATTGTGATTGCGCTGCGGTGCGTCTGGATCTTGTTCCTCGGTGTCGCGCTCGCGGGGTGTGCCCGGAACCTCGCAGCGATCGAGGACACCTACAGCCGGGACACCGTGCGGGCGAAGTCGCGCGCGTCCTCGATCATCTTCGTTCCGGGGATCATGGGCGTGGAGCTCCACGATTCACGAGACGGCCGCGTGGTCTGGGGCACGTTCTTTCAGAAGGACCGAGACGAACACCTGCTCGACATCGCGCTTCCCTTCGCGGTCGACCGTCCGGTGAGTGAGCTGCGGGACCCAATCGTGCCGGGCGACGAGTTGCTCGTGGTGAATCTGGACGTCGCCGGTCGCCAAGTCCACGCGCGGGGCTATCCGGGCGTGCTCGAAGGCATGCTGCAGGCTTTGATCGACGGCGGCGCGCATCACCACCCCGCGCCGCTCAGCAAGGAAGACGCCATGGAGGGGCGAGACCCGATTATCGGGTTCGGCTACGACTGGCGGCGGGACTTGGCCTCGGAGGCACAGCGTTTCCACGAGGCGGTGGTTGCGGCGTCCGAAGAGCGGCAGCGACGTACTGGCAAGCAGCGGATCGACGTCATTGCTCACTCGATGGGGACCCAATTGGTTCGCTGGTATCTCCGCTACGGGACGGTCCCGGTGCCCGCCGACGGATCGCTCCCGGAGCTCACGTGGGAGGGTGCCCGCTACATCGAACGCGTGTTGCTCGTTGGCGCTCCGAATTCCGGGTCGGCTGCCGCGCTCGAGAGGATCTTGGAGGGGTCCCGCGAGCATCCGTTGCTCGGCGAGTACCCGCCTTCGATCGTGGCGACGTTTCCCGCGGCATTCCAACTGATGCCTCGTACCGATGATGGGCTCGTAGTCTGGGAAGACACCGGCGAACCGGTGGACCTCTACGACGTCGACACCTGGGAACGCCTCGAGTGGGGGCCGTTCGCGCCCGATCAAGATGCGGTGTTGGCCGCGCTATTACCAGCGGCGCCATCGCGAGACGCGCGCCTCGCG
>JBATLA010000847.1:0-1954 GCA_049669945.1 Polyangiales bacterium
GTGCAGGACTTCATCCCGACCCCCATGAGCATGGCCACCAGCATGTACGTCACCGGGCTCGACCCGTTCAGCCAAGAGCCGGTCTACGTCGCCAAGAGCCTCCGCGAGAAGAGAATGCAGAAAGCACTCCTTCAATATTGGGACGTCGATCAACACGACCTCGCCCGCGAAGCGTTGATCAACGCCAAACGCGGCGACCTCATCGGTAGCAGCGAGCGCCACCTCGTCCCGCCAGCTTCCGGCAAAGGCGCTCTATCAATTCATGAAAAGCGCAGACGCCAGGGAAGCCGACAGCAGCCGAGCGGGCGAGTAGGCAGCCGCGCGGGACCGGGCGGCGGGCGCAAACGTTCGTAGAGCCTCGTGCGCTGTTAGAGTTTCCAGCGTTTGGCGAGGTAGTGCATCATGGTTTCGTCGCTGCCGCCCCCGACGCTGGCGATGCGCATGTCGCAATACGCGCGACCGGCCATGCTTTCCTTCATGTAGCCCATGCCGCCGTGGAGTTGGAAGCAGACGTCTGCCACCTGGCGCACCACGCGCCCGGTGTGGAGCTTCGCCATGCTGATCAGCTCCGTGGCGTCCTGGCCGTCGACCAGCGCGTCGACGCAGGCTTGATTGAGAAGCCTCGCGGTCGTGAGGAGCGTCTTGCATTCTACGAGCTTGAACTGCGTGTTCTGCATCGACATCAGCGTTCGCCCGAAGAGCTTGCGATTTCGGGCCCATTCGCACGTGGTCTCCCAGAGCTCCTCGCAGTAGGCGACGAGGCCGATGGTGGCGACGAGGCGTTCGCCTTGGAACTGCATCATCTGTTGCATGAAGCCGGCGCCGATTTGGCCGATGGTGTTCGACACCGGAACCCGCACATCCTCAAAGAAGATCTGTCCGGTATCGGAGCCCCAGAAGCCGATCTTGTCGAGCAGGTCGTAGGAAACGCCCGGCGTATCCATTGGCACGATGATCTGTGAAAAGCCGGCGTGCCCCGCTTCCGGTTCGGTGACCGCAAGCAGGCAGAGCCAGTCGGCCGTCGCGGCGTTGGTGATGTAGATCTTGGAGCCGTTGATCACCCAGTCGTCGCCGTCGCGCACGGCACGAGTCCGAATGTTCGCCACATCCGAGCCCGCATCCGGCTCGGTCACAGCGATGGCCGACACCACCTCGCCGCGAATCGCCGGGACCAGGTACTTCTGCTTGAGCTCTTCGCTGCCGAAGCGGTGAAGTGATGGTGTCGCCATGTCCGTGTGCACCGAAATGCCCGTCATTACGCCAACATTGTCTGCGCGCCCGAGCTCCTCGCAGAGAATGGCCGTGTACGTCCAGTCGAGCCCTGCGCCGCCGTAGGCTTCGTCGTAGCGCAGGCCGAGCATCCCGAGCTCGCCCATCTTCGGGAAGAGCGACTTGTCGAGCCGCCCCATCTCGTCGAACTCGCGCGCCCTCGGCACGAGCTCGTTGCGCACGAAGGCGCGGACAGTCTCGCGGAACGCGCGGTGCTCGGGGGTCTTGTCCTGCTGCGTCGTCATCGGCACTCCCTCCAGCGCGCAACTTAGGTCATGGGTCGTTCCGCGCAATGGCGGAGCCTCGGGCTCTTCGCCGAGGCCGGTGTAGACGGGGCTTGACCGCTTGCATTGCCGACGCGGCACCGCAAAAATCCGGCATGGTTCTGGTACGGTTTCTTGGCCAACCCTGCGAGGCGTTGGGTCGACACATCTTGGCGTGGGGGGTCGCCGCTGCCGCAATCTTCTCGACGGGTTGCGGAGTGCGGCACGGGCCTCCCGAGGGCTCCCCTGGTCACGTCAGTAAGGCCAACCAAGCATGCGCGAGCCTCTTCTGCTCCCCGGAGGAGCAGTTGGAGTCGGACGGCAAGTGCGGTCCCTCCTGCATGTGCGGCCGCTACGTATTTTCAGAGCCCGGGTACGACGCGCACGACGCCTACGCGCTACTCAGCTGGAGGCTCTTAGAT
>JBATLA010000848.1:0-6098 GCA_049669945.1 Polyangiales bacterium
AACTGACCAATGTGGTCCCGCTGCTGGTAGAAGACGCGCTGAAGGACCGCGGCGCCAGGTTCGCGCGGAAGGAGGACTGGACTCCCTTCGCACGGCAAGACGGTAACCTGATCACGGGGCAGAATCCGGCGTCTTCGGAAGCTGTGGCCGAGGTCCTGCTCGCTACGCTCGAAGCATGATGCCGTCGTCGCCTCGGGGACGCCGCCCACGCTAACCGCCCCGACATCACTTCAGTGCGAGGAACAGGACTCGAACCTGCACGCCATAAGGACACTGGAACCTAAATCCAGCGCGTCTGCCAATTCCGCCACCCTCGCTAGTGGTGTGATTTCGGAGAGTTAGCACTTCGGCGACATGGTTCAAATCGGCCGATTTTGAATCGGTGACGGGAATTCCGGGCGGCAATCGAAAGCGCCCCAGAGGGGGACGGTTGCGGAGATGAGGCTCGCGCTGCCCCATGCAGCGCTAGTCGCGTGTCGCCGCGCGTTTCAATCGGTCGTACACGGCGACCCAGCTTGCCCCTTGCCGCGGACGTTCGACGAGGATGACATCGCAGTCGGGTCGATCGGCCTCCCGTAGCGCTGCGTAGAGCGCGTGAGCGTATCCGGCTGCGTCTTCGGGCATCGTTCGCCACCGGCAACGGGGAGTGTCGACTCTCGCTGAGCCGAAGGCGAGCACAGCGACGACGCGTTCACCTTCCGAGAGGATCGCATGCGCCCGTGCTTCGAGGTCCTCGCGGTCGAGCAATTCGATCGGCGTCACCGGCGCGTAGTGGGTCGCGAGCATGCCCGGCGCGCGCGGGGCATCGTCGCCGACATCTTCGAGTCGAGTGCCCAGCGCTTCGGCCAACGCTTCCGCGGTGATGACGCCGGGGCGAAGAATCCGCGGATGGATGCCACTGAGATCGACAATGGTTGATTCGAGTCCGACGCGGCAGGGTCCGCCATCGACGACGGCGTCGACGCAATCCCCGAGCTCGTCGATCACATGTGACGCCATGGTCGGACTGATACGACCGAAGCGGTTCGCCGAGGGTGCGGCTAGTCCCGAGCCGACCTCGGCGAGAAGGGCAAGCGCGACTGGGTGATTCGGCAAGCGAAGGGCGATTGTGGGCTGGCCTCCGGTCACGAGGCTCGAGACCGAGTCCGCGCGGCGGAGGACGATCGTCAATGGGCCCGGCCAGAACCTGCTGGCAAGTCGGTAAGCCGAATCGGGGACGTCTCGGGCCCAGCGTCCGAGCGCCTCGGGGTCTCCCACGTGCACGATCAAGGGGTGGTCGGCCGGACGACGTTTGGCTTCGAAGATTCGGGCAACTGCGTGGGGGTCGTCTGCGCGCGCGCCGAGCCCGTACACCGTTTCCGTCGGAAATGCGACGAGACCGCCGCGACGCAGCAGCGCACCGGCACGTCGAAGGTCATCGGGGGAGGTGGTCAGGAGCTTCATCGTCGAACCACGGAAGCGTACCCCCAGCATAGCGCGGTCCACCAAAGCCTACGGCACTCGTCGATGCCGGCCGCGTTTCCAGGCTTGCGTCGGCCTGGGTTCGATGGTAATGAAATCGCTATTGATTTTCACTTTCAATAATGGGTCTGAGAAGCGCATGCGTAACAGGTTGTTTTTCGCAGTTTTCGTTGGAATTGCCCTGGCATGGGTTGGATGCAGCGATGGGGACACGGTGACCACTCCGGCCGAGGCGCCGGAAACGTTCTCATTCGAACGTGGGGGGGAGTCGACCGTCTCGGTAACGGGCCAGATCACCCGTCAGCTGTTGATCTCCGACCTGACCGGGCTCATGCGGGCGATCAGCGCAGAGGTGCTCGCGGGGGAAAACCTCGAGCAGTACGACACCCCTGACAAAGTCCTTGCCTGGCTCACGCCGCTCTACGAGGAAGGAGGTGGCGCCAACCCGAATCGGCCACTCCCGATCCTGGTCGAAGCGGGCGACACGGCGCTCCAAACGGTCTACGCCGATCTGAACGACGCCAACCTGCAGGACAAGCTGGCTGGGAACGATTCGGTCACCGATCACGCCGACTGGAACGGCGGCGCATTCGTGGGCTGGAGCACCTCCAACCTCGTCGTGAACACCCAAGGAGATCTGGGGGCGCCGGATACGCCAGAGCGTCTGGTATTGGCCCTCCTGCGAACCTTCGCTACGCAGGCGGCGACCGGGGCGACGGGCTCGTTTCCAATCGATGCCACCGCCCCGCTCTATCTCACGGCGGACGGCCTCGATCTCGCGCAGCTGACGCAGGCGGTCTTGCTGAGCGGTGTCAACTTCAGCCAAGGCGTTGACGACTACCTCGACGATGACGTGGAGGGCAAGGGGCTTCTCGCGGCGAACGAGCTGGATGGAGACGAGAGCTACACGAGCCTCGAGCACCACTGGGACGAGGGCTACGGCTACTTCGGCGGAGCCCGGGACTACGGCATGTACACGGACGATGAAATCGCCGGCGAAGGCGGCCGCGAAGCGTACCGTGCGGGCTACTTCGACTCAAACGCGGACGGCGCGGTGGATCTCAGCGCCGAGTTCAACTTCAGCGCTGCGGTGGACGCCGCCAAACGAGATCGAGATAGCGCGGAAGACGCAAGAACCGATTTTACTGGAGACGCTGATCTCGCCTGGCGGACCGGGCGGGCCATCATCTCCGCCGCCTACGACGCCGGCGAGGAGGTCGACGCGGCCGCGGTGGGCGTCCAGCGCGACATCATCGTGAGCACCTGGGAGAAAGTCATTGCGGCCACCGCGGTTCACCACATCAACCAAGTCCTCTTGGACATGGATTCGATTGGAACCGGAGACTACGACTTCGGGGACCACGCAGAGCACTGGTCGGCCCTCAAGGGGTTCGCCTTGGCCTTCCAATTCAATCCCCGGTCGCCTATGAGTGCCACCGAATTCGCCGCGATTCACGCGGCCATTGGAGACGCCCCCGCAGGCGCCTCACCGACCTCCCCAACGGACGAGATGAACTATCGCGCGCAGCTCCTCGATGCGCGCGCCTTAATTGGAGACGCATATGACTTCGACGAAGCAAACCTCACGGCTTGGTAGCCCGCCATTCATCCTCCTGCTGGCGTTGGCCGCTGCAAGCTGCGCTGAAGACAGCGGCGTCTCTTCCGACCCTGGCGATGAGCCGCCGATCCGCGCCGAGGTCCTCGCATCGCTCGGGGAGCGCGTCGTCGTTCCCGCGCAACTGACTTTCGCAACGCGCGCAGCATCGCTCGAGGCGGCGCTCGCTTCCGCCGCCGCCGGCGGATCACGGGCCGAGGCTCAGGAGGCGTGGCGCGCTGCGGTGGACTCCTGGCAGTGGCTCGAGATGATGCAGGTAGGTCCTGCGGGCTCGAGTCTCAACGTGATGGGAGGGCAAGATCTGCGTGCGCGCATCTATACCTGGCCAACCCTCGACACCTGCCTCATCGACCAGACGACCGTAGGCGACGAGTTCGACGACCCGGACGTTCTCGATGCATCGCCGGGCACGCCGCGCGGCCTCGGTGCGATCGAGTACCTTCTCTTCAACGACGATCCTGAGAACACGTGCACGGCGTTTCGCCCGATCGAGCCCGCAGGGATCTGGGAGACCTTGTCGGCGGAGATTCCCGGCCGACGACTCGCATACGCCGCCGCATTGGCCAAGCTCGTCCGTCGCTCCGCGGACGATTTGGTCGAGGCGTGGGCATCCGAAGGAGGCGACTTCATCTCGGAGCTCACTGACCCTCGGCGCGGGGGTGCGGTTTACGGCTCCGCTCAAGAAGGGCTCAACGCGATCTCCGACGCGATGTTCTACCTCGACAAAGAAGCCAAAGACATGAAGCTCGCCGAGCCGGCGGGGATCACGGGATGCGCCCAGGCGCGCTGCCCGGACGCAATCGAGTCCCGATGGGCGTTTCAGTCGAAGGAACACCTCCTGACGAACCTCCGCGCGTTTCAAGCCTTATTTCTCGGGGCCACGCCGGGCACCGACGCCCCGGGATTCGACGACCTGCTCGATGACATGGGGTCGTCTGCAGTGACGTCGGAGATGACCGAGGCCATCGCAAGTGCGATCACTGCCCTCGAGGCGATTCCTGGAGCTCTGAGCGAGGCGATCGAGACCGATCCACAGGCTGTCGAGGACGCCCACGAGGCTGTCCGTGTCGTCACCGATATTCTGAAGACGAACTTCATCGGGGACCTCGACCTCGAGGCGCCCGACCGGGCTGCCGGCGACAACGACTGACACGAAATGATCTCGGCTGCACTTCGATCTCGCGCGCTCCAGCCACGCGACGCCGCTTCGCTCGGCGTGTTTCGAATGCTGTTCGGGACCATCTTGTGTGTGAGCAGTGCACGGTTCTTGTGGAATGGCTGGGTCGACCGCTTCTACGTGCAGCCGACGTTCTTCTTCAAGTACTGGGGCTTCGAATGGGTCCGGGTTCTTCCCGAACCATGGATGACCGGTCTCTACGCAGCGATGACGGTGCTGGCTGCATTCGTTGCGGTTGGGTTCCTGTACCGCGTGTCCATCGTCGCGCTGTTCTTGGTGTTCACTTACGTCGAGCTGACGGACGTCACCAACTACCTCAACCACTACTACCTCGTGAGCTTGCTCGCGCTTCTGATGTGCTTCTTGCCATTGCACCGCGCGTTCTCGGTCGACGCGCGCCTCTCGGCGCGCCAGGTGCCGGCGACAGTGCCCGCATGGATGCTGTACTTGCTCCGGTTCCAAGTAGGCGTGGTCTACTTCTATGCCGGAATCGCAAAGCTCCAGCCCGATTGGCTGATCCACGCGCAGCCGCTCGGCATTTGGCTGGCATCGCGCACGGAGACTCCATTGATCGGGTCTGTGCTGACCCTGCCCGCGATGCCGTATATCGTGAGTTGGGCAGGGTTCCTCAACGACACACTCGTCGTTCCGTTCTTGCTCTGGAAGAAGAGCCGACCGTACGCGTTCGCGACCGTCTTCGTGTTTCACTTCTGTACGCATCTACTCTTCACGATCGGCGTGTTTCCGTTTCTGATGGTGTCGGGTGCCACGCTGTTCTTCGAGCCGGACTGGCCTCGTCGAGTTGCTGCATGGCTAGGGTCGCGGGGCGGGGTGCCGGTGACGAGGCCCACGGCACGCACCAAGCCCACGACTGTGGGGCGTTGGTCCACCCCCGTCGCATGGTGCGTTGTCGTCTACTGCGTGATTCAGATCGCGATGCCGCTCCGCGCGTTCGCGTACCCAGGGGACGTGCTCTGGCACGAGCAAGGAATGCGCTACTCGTGGAGGGTGATGGTTCGGGAGAAGAACGGGAGCATCACGTACCGGGTTCGGTGGCGAGATGCCGAACGCGAAGTTCAGGTGCCACCGAGCAAGTACCTCACGAGCCATCAAGAACGCGAGATGTCAGGCCAGCCTGACCTCATCCTCCAGCTCGCGCACCGCATTGCCGATGACTTTCGGAGCCGCGGCTACGAAGATGTCGAGGTCCGTGCGGACGCCCTGGTGTCTCTCAACGGGCGCCACGCCGCGCCGATGATCGATCCGGAGGTCGACCTCGCTCGTCAACCGGACACGCTTGCCTTGATGTCGTGGATCGAACCGCGGCCTGAGGTCGATCCCTTACCCGCCTGCCGAAACGCCGGCACTCGCTTTCAGCGGAGGGTCGAGTGAGCGCCCACAGTTTTATCGTGTCGGATCGAAGAGCCCGTATCGCAGCGCTTCTCCTCGCGTGGCCCCTGCTTGCGGTGACGAACGCGGCCCTTGCTCAGGAGGACGCAGAGGACGGGGGAGAGGCGCCGACCGCCCCCGGGACACCCGAAGATCCGATGCTCGAACAAGAGCTCCGGATGCTGGAGGAAGAGGTCTTTGCGGAAGAGGATCCTTTCGAGGAAGAGCCCTACGACAAGGAGAAGGAGCCAGGCGACAGCGAGCCCGACGCGCCGGAAGAACCGAAGCCGGCCGATCCCAAGGCACCCACCGAACCCGTGGCGGGCCTTCGCGAAGTGACGGTTCGGTATTCGCCCGAAGACATGTTTCGCATGGGCGGCTCGGTGCAGAAGCTCGACCAGGAACAACTCGCGAAGATGCAGTACGACGACCCGAACGCCGTGCTGTTGCAGGTCC
>JBATLA010000849.1:0-3780 GCA_049669945.1 Polyangiales bacterium
GCAGGCCAGTGCGTGCCGGTCGCGCCGCAAAGCAAGCTCGTCCCGATGGTTTGCGACAACCAGGTGACCCCCTTCTTCTGGGATATCCCGATGGATATGAGGGTCGCGCCCGCGGCGATCGAGGCGACTCGGCCGTTCGAGGCAGACATCAACTTGGCGCTGTCCATTCCGCGCGAGTTCTTGCAGTTCGGTTTGATTTCGGTCTTTCCGGCGGAGCTCACGGACGTGGAGGTGACCAGCGCCGCGGCCGAGGTCGTCACCGGCGGGGTTTCCGCGGGCTCGCCAGTGAGCACCATTCTTTTTCCGGTTCCGGTCACTGCTCCGATCCCTCAGATTCCCAACCCGGGCAATCCCGGTGGCGACGCATGCACCGTGGACGAGGATTGTCCGCTCGCGGCCTTCGGGCAGCGATGCGGTCCAGGAGACCAGTGCGCGTGCGCCTGCAACGACGGATGTGTGCCCGAGCAATGCGCGAACGTCGTGACCGGCGACATCGACGTGCCTGTGAACCCAATCTTCAAGGCGCCCTACCGGGCGGAGGCTTCCGGAGCTGTTTGCTTCGACGTGGGCGGTGAGAACCCCCCCTCGGCGATCGGCGCTCCTCCGGTACGCACCGGGATTCGTGCGGTCGCCTCCAATGGAGCGTTGGTCCGCTTCGAGTGCGTGGGCGGCACGGTCAACGACAACGGCACGCCCGACGATCCGTTCGACGATTTCGTCGATCCGAATCCTCCCGAGGCGCAGATCTGCTTTCCGATCGACACGCCCGACGTCGATTTGTGCGCAGGCCCGCCGCCCGTCGATTGCTCAGACGACAACCAGTGCGCGATCGACGCCCTGTGCGATCCTTTTACGGGCGAGTGCACGCCGGGTAGCAGCGAGCCGCGAGGCACGCCGTGCGACCAGGACGGCGGCAATGCGTGCGACGGTCAGGGGAGCTGCGTACAATGCGTCGAGGACGCGGACTGTGCGGATGACGGCAATGAGTGCACTACGGGACCTGTGTGCGACAATGACGGTTGCTTGCCGCTCACCAACCTGCCCCAGGGCACGGTGTGCAACCAAACGGGAGGCAACCGCTGCGATGGCGACGGCAACTGCATTCTCGTCGGAGATGGGCCCTTCCCCGAAACCAAAGACATCACGCTCGGCTGTACCACCAACCTCACGTCGGAAGTCGCGATTGTGCCCTTTGAGCTCAGCGTCGCGCCGAGCGTCATCGTCCAAGGAGAGCCGTTCTCCGCGGACCTCAGCGGGACGGCTGTCATCAGCGAGGAACTCCTCGACTCGGTGCAGTGGGTCATCGTGGGCGGCGCAACACGCGCCGACCTGATCGAGGTCCTCGCAACGGTGCACGTTCGAGCTGGCGCGACCGGCAATGACGTTGGTTTGACCCCTGTGCCCATTCCGTATCGCTGCTCCGTCGACGACGCCGCATGCGACCCTGCCAACGACGAGCCAGGCGTCCCCGGTAAGCGGGGCAATACCGACTGCGTACCTGTCGGGCCGACCAACCCGTGTGGACGCTTCGTCGAGATCCCGACCAGCGACGATTGCGCGCCGGGAGGCATCTGTGCGCAGCTCGATGGCGGCACGGTGACGAAGGTGAACCAATGCGCGACCAACGGCTTCTGTGTCACTGGGCCGCTCATGATCTCCCTCGAATCGCAGGTGGGAAGCTACGTGGCGACCACGGGGAGCCAGGTGCTGTTCGGTTGGGACGACATGAGCACGTTGGCGACGACCAATCCGGACGGGACCTGGGACCTTCCCGGGGCGGTGTTCGGCGATCCAGTCGTATCGAACGGAATCCGCGTGGGCATCGATGCGCTCTCGGTGGCGCTCGAATGTACGATGGGCGTCGACAGCGGCGGCATCTACGGTGTCGGCGTGCCTGACCAATCGAGCCCGACCCCGAACGTGCTGCTGATCTCTTTCCCTACTCAGCTTCCGTAGCGAGCGTTCCCGAGCAACTCGACCCGGTTCCCGCGGTGCATCCGAAGCAGTGGCGGTTCGTTCGAATGATGCGCCGCCGCAGTGACTCGAAGTCGAAGTCGCGGATGTGCAAAGGGGCGCGCTCGTCGAGCGGGATGTCGAGCATCTGATTGAAATCGCAATCGTAGAGGCGGCCGTCCCAGCCGACTGAAATCATGCTTCGGCACATCAATCCATGGGCCGCCTGAGGGTTGAAGGATTCGACGAGCCTTCGCACGTAACCCTCGAGGTTTCCCGACTCGAGAAGCCAGTCTAGGTAGCGGCTGATCGGCATGTTCGTGATCGTGTAGAGCGCGTCGAACGTGACTCCGTGCAGCCGGTCGAGCTCGCGCTTCCATTCCGCTTCGAGAGACGCCTGTGGTGCCGGGAGGCTCGCGCCGACCGGATTGGTCACGAGTACGAGACGAAGCCCCGGCTTGCCTCGCCCATAGCCGAGCTCGTTGAGCCGCCGAAGTGCGACGATGCTCTTGTCGAAGACTCCGTCCCCGCGTTGCACGTCGGTGCATCCGCTTTGGTAGTGCGGCAATGAGCAAACCAGTTCGACGCGGTGGCGCGCAAAGAGCTCGGGCAGGTCGCGGTAGGGGCCCGTCTCGAGGATGGTGAGGTTGCAGCGGCTGATCACGTGACGGCCTAGCTCGGCGCATCGCTCGATCAGCCACCGAAAGCTAGGATTGAGCTCGGGGGCGCCGCCGGTGATGTCGACCGTGGGAATCGCCGTTCGCCGCAGGGCCTCGACGCACGCCTCGGCCGTTTCGCGCGACATGACCTCGGTGCGATCGGGCCCGGCGTCGACGTGGCAATGCCGGCAGGTTTGGTTGCAGAGCTTGCCAACGTTGATCTGCAATACATCGATGCCCGTGGGCTTCAACGGCCACAGCCCTTCAGCAGCCAACGCCTCGTGGAAGTCCCTTCCGATCGGGAGCTCGCCGAGCTCGAAGAGCTGGCGGTCGGGCTCGGCCAAGGGCAGCAGCCTCGCACGGAGGCTCTTTCGGGATGGTTTTGGAGCGGCGTCGTGTGGAGGCATCGTTCGGGTCTTTGGCGCTCTACGCCAAGCAGTCCCGAACGTTAGCAGCCAAACCTCCGATCAGCGTCGAAATCTCAAAGTCGAACGTAGCGTCCATCTCGGGTACCGACCGCGAAAGGCGTGAGGCAGACCGTGGCTCCCGTATCGGTGAGGCGTCCAGCGAGCCAGGCTGGCTCGACACCTTCGGCGAGGAGCTCGTAGAAGGCGAGCACCGCTCCACGGCGCTCGGTCCTGTCGAGGACCAGCTGGTGCCCGTCGGGATCGAAAGCCTTGAAGACACCATTGCGTTCGATCCGATAGGGCTTGATGAGGGCGAAAGGCTCCGCCAGGGCCGGCTCGGCGCCGAGCGATTGGCGGTACGCGTCGGTCACGGCAGCGAAGCTGCGGCTTGCCGTCTGCGTCAGTCGTTCCCAGGTCCCGTTCCGCACGTCTGGCTCGACCTCGTATTGGAGCACGCGAATCCGACGCGGTGCAGGTCCCGCTTCGACCTCTGCGAGCCCGACATGGACCTCGCGCGGGCACGGTCCAAGGGACGCCACGGCGTTGCGTGGCCGATCCTCTCGGTAGACCCCCCCGGTGTTGACGTCCACCAGATAGCGCCGTTCCGTGCTGGCGCGCTCAGCGCCAGAAAGCCACTCACGGCCGACCTCGACCATCGTTCGGTCGTAGAGCAGCTCGACATCGGGGTCGGCCCCCGGTCGTGTACCGAGCCACGCGTCGATGCGTCGCTTGGACTCTACGGACGGCGCATCCTGTCGCAG
>JBATLA010000850.1:0-1742 GCA_049669945.1 Polyangiales bacterium
CGGCAAGCCCGATGCCGCAGCTGCGATCGTGGACGACATGATGGGCTGGCTCGGAGGCGGGGCATCACTCGAGGAGCCAGACCCGACGCTGGCGACGGAGCCCCCGCGCGGCCATCAGTACAGCGGCCTCGGTGGCGCGCACATCTTTCGCTTCGGGGGTCCCGAAGTTGCGATCCGAACCACGATGCACCGCCCCCGCCGCCCGGTTGTCGTCGACGGAGCGGTGTGGGAGTAAGCGAGCATGTTTCGCGGACGGATTCGGTCGATACACTTCGTGGGCGTAGGCGGCGTCGGGATGAGCGGCATCGCGGAGGTGCTTCTCGACTCGGGCTTCGATGTCACGGGCTCGGATCTCCGCGAGAACGAGTATACGCGGCGCCTCGCTGACAAGGGCGCGACCATCCATATCGGCCACGAGGCCGAGAACGTGCGCGAGGCCGATGTCGTCGTGTTCTCTTCCGCGGTGCCGGCCAGCAATCCGGAGCTGGTCGAAGCTCGCCACGCCGGCGTTCCTGTCATTCCGCGCGCGGAGATGCTCGGCGAGCTCATGCGGCTCAAGGACGGGATTGCCATCGCCGGCTCACACGGCAAGACGACGACGACGTCCTTGGTCGCAACGGTACTTCGCGGCGCTGGCCTCGATCCCACCGTCGTGATCGGAGGCAAGCTCAACGCGCTCGGCTCGGGCGCCGCAACAGGCGCGGGGGATCTGCTGGTTGCCGAGGCCGACGAGTCGGACGGGTCCTTCCTGCATTTGATCCCGTCGGTAGCGGTGATCACAAACATCGATCCGGAGCATCTCGACCACTACGGAAGCCTTGACGGCCTGAAAGAGGCGTTCATCGGGTTCGCCAATCGCGTGCCGTTTTACGGGCTGGTTGTCGCGTGTCTCGATCACCCCAACGTGCAAGACATCCTGCCGCAGCTCGACAAGCGGATCGTCACGTACGGGTTTTCGGCGCACGCGGACTACCGGGCGCGCAACCCGGTGTTTTCAGGGCTCTCGGTCGGCTTCGACGTCGAGCACCACGGCAAGAGCCTCGGGCAGTTCGAGGTTCGAATGCCCGGAATCCACAACGTGCTGAACGCGCTCGCCACCATTGCGGTCGCCGACGAGCTTCGCGTCGATCACGACCAAGTCCGATCCGCGTTGAGGAGCTTCGAAGGCGTTCAACGACGCTTCTCCGTCGTGGGGGAGGAGGCGGGTGTCACGGTCATCGACGACTACGGCCACCATCCGGCGGAGGTCGAGGTGACCCTGGAGGCCGCGCAGCGAGCGTACGGCCAGCGAATTGTAGTCGCCTTTCAACCGCATCGTTATACGAGGACGCGAGATCTGTTCGACGAGCTCACCCGGGCGTTCAATCGCGCCGATGTCCTATTCTTGACCGAGGTCTACGCGGCAGGCGAAAAACCAATCGAGGGGGCCGACGCGCGCCGACTCGCGGACGCGATTCGAGCGCACGGGCACCGGGACGTGACTTTGGTGGAAAACCGCAACGAGCTGGCGGAGGCAATCGGCGCACGGGTGAGGCCCGGCGACGCGGTGATCACGCTTGGCGCCGGTGATATCACCAAGACAGGCCCCGAGCTTCTCGAGGTGCTTCGACGATGAATCGAAGGCGGGCCCCATCGGCAGCTCGGAAGAAACCAGGGCGCAAAAAACCGATCGCGACGAAGCCGGCGACGAAGAAGGACACGCGCAAGCGGCCCGCCCGCAAGAACTCGACGGCCAAGAAGGC
>JBATLA010000851.1:0-3035 GCA_049669945.1 Polyangiales bacterium
CCCAGTGGCCAATCGATCCACGCGGTCGAACGCGGGCGGAAGGGCCCCAGGCTCGAGCTGCTTCGCTTGAACCTGCCGCTTGAGCCAGTTCCGGGTGAAGCCTGGAATGATTCGGCCGCCGATCAGGTTGATCAGGAGGACCAGCAGCCAGACCCCCGACAATAGCGTCGTAAGGGCCCAGGCTTCGTGGCCGGTGACCGCGGCAAAGAAGAGTGCGTTCGCCACGGGCATCAAGGCCAAGATGACGAGCACCTTGTAGTTTCGCTGGCTCCGGGCGGCGATCACCTCTCGGCTCATCAACACGCAGAGGAGAACGCCGTATCCAAGGTCCGCAACGACTGCCGGCGCAAAGAGCTGGTCGAAGGGGAGCAAGAAGAGGACACGTGCAAGGACCCAGAGGGCGGCAAGAACGATCAGAGGAATGCCTGCGACAGGTGCACGCTTGGTCCAGGTCGCAACGGCCGTGAGCGCGAATCCGCTGACCGCCGCCCCAGCGAAACCGAAGATCATTTCGTGCGCGTGCCACCACATAGGCGCACCCAGCAACCCTGGCACCGCGTGCGCCCCCAACCATGCCGCGACCCAGAAAGGGACGATCAAGATCGCATAGAGCGTCGCAAGAAGAAAAAGAGGCCGAAAGGCATAGGTGAAGAGGACAGGCATGGCGGGGACAGACACTAGCACTGAAGCTGGCACTCGCGCTGGCGGGTTGGATGTAGCGAAACCTACTGCGCTTCAATCCCGTACGATCGCAGCTTCCTTTGCAGCGTCCTTCGATCGATTCCCAGGGCTGCCGCCGCTCGGGTGATGTTGCCCTCCATCTCCCTGAGCACGCGCTCGATATGTTCGCGCTCGACATCGGCAAGGCTAGTCCGAGACCCATCGTTGGGAGCTTCGGGTGGGATGGGTTCCCTAGCGTTTCCGAACACGCTGGCCGCGATCATGCGCCGTACCAAGTCCGCGTCGATCGTGCTCGAGATTGCGAACAACGAGGCGCGGCGGAGAACGTTCAACAGCTCGCGCACGTTGCCGGGCCAGTCGTATTCTCGAAGAGCAGCGAGCGCCGCAGGGTCGAGCTGCACGTCGCTCTTGCCGAGACGCGCCAACAGATGCGTGGTCAGAGGCTGGATGTCGGCCGGTCGCTCCCGAAGGGGACGCACGAGGACGGGAAACACCTGCAACCGGAAGTACAGGTCCTCTCGGAACCGCCCCGCCTGGGTTTCCTCCCAGAGGTCGCGATTCGTCGCAGCCAAGATCCGTACGTCGACCTCCGTTTCGCCAGACTCGCCCACGGGGCGAATGGCCTTCGTTTCGATCGCGCGCAGTAGCTTGGCCTGGCTCTCGAGCGGCAGCTCCGCGAGCTCGTCGATGAAGAGCGTCCCCCGGTCCGCCTCTCTGAAGAGGCCGCGCCGGTCTTCGTGAGCCCCAGTGAACGCCCCCCGCTTGTGTCCAAACAGCTCGCTCTCGAAGAGCTCTCGCGGCACGCAGGCCGCGTTCATCGCGACGAACGGACGCTCGCTCCGTGTGCTCTGGTCATGGATCTGTCGCGCCACGACCTCCTTGCCTGTGCCTGTCTCTCCGAAGATCAGCACGGTTTCGTCCGTGGGCGCAACGGTGCGGACGAACTCGCGCACCTCGTCCATGACCGGGCTCACACCGATCAGGGGTGTCGAATCTGGCGGCGCACCCGGAGTGTTGCGCCCGCGCTCGACCAACACTTGACGCAGCAACGGTTTGAGCATGTCGGCATCCACCGGCTTCTCGAGGAACGAAAACGCGCCAAGCCGCATCGCCTCCACCGCCGCTTTGACCGTCCCGTGCCCGGTCAAGACGATGACGCTGGTCGGAATCGGGCCGCAACGCCGCAACACCTCCAGACCATCGATTCCCTTCATCTTGAGATCGAGCAGTGCAACGTCCGGCGGATTGGTGTTGGTCAACACTTCGACGGCTTGTTCACCACTGCTGGCCTCCGACACGGTGTAGCCGCCACGGCGGAGCGCCTTGGCCATTGCGAAGCGAAACGCTCCATCGTCGTCGATGATGAGGACACTGCCGCTCATGAGTGGGGCGCACGATTATGCACCCCAGGGTCTTTTGCAAGCGTCTGCGCGCCGGCAGGCAAGCGAACTCGCGCGCAGGCGCCGGACGGGTCACGGTTTTCAACGGTCAGATCACCGCCCATGGTTTGCACGAGCATATACGAGGCGTAGAGGCCCAAGCCAGTGCCCTCGCCTGGCGGCTTCGTCGTCGCAAAAGGCTCGAACAGTCGGCCTTCGATGTCTGCGTGAAGGCCCACGCCTTCGTCCTGCACGACGATCTCCACCGCCGGTCCAAGCCGCGTGGCGGAGAGCCAAACCAAACGGCCTCCGCCATCGCGATTTGCATCTACCGCGTTCTGAAAGAGGTTGACGAGCACCTGCAACAGACGATCGGGGTCGGCGGCGACGACGAGCTCTCCGACCCCATCGCCAATGCGCAGCTCAGGTCCTTCGTCACGTGCGCCAGCGAAGACGAGCGCGCGCGCTCTTTCGACGATGGGAAGCAGTGGTGCGGACGTGTCCAAACGGAGTCGCGGCAGCGATCCGCCCGTCAGCAGAGAGTGTGTGATGCGACCGAGGCGGCCGGTCTCATCGCGAATGAGCGCTGCGGACTCGGCGAGGTCCGACTGGAGGGCCTGGTCTCCACCGAGCGACCGGATGGCCTCACGCATGTCTGCCGCGAGGGTGCGGATGGTGGCGAGTGGGGTGTTTAGCTCGTGGGCGACACCCTGCGCGACGCGCCCCAAGCTCGCTAGGCGTTCGGCGTGGAGAAGTCGCCGCTCGGCGAGGAGGATCTTCGTGCGATCGACGTACAAGTTCATGATGCGAGGGCGGCCTGCCACGCGCGAAGCCAGTGGGAACGACAGCATCTCGTACCAGCGGTCCTCGACGGCGAAACGGCAACGCCCCTCCGCCTTGTGATCGCGGGCGCGCCAGACGGGGCACAGACCGGCCGGCTCGGTTTCGCACGCCCGTGCCACGACGGGGCACTCC
>JBATLA010000852.1:0-2591 GCA_049669945.1 Polyangiales bacterium
GAACAACAGTGCGGCTAGCGCAAAAGCGCCGAGCAGCGGCCGACCGGCGAGCGTTCCTGTCCGCGCCGAGGCGACGATTCGTGCCTGCCGACCGAACGGCGCGTGCTTGGAGTTGTCCACAGGTAGCTCTGCTAGAAGACGTAGGCGCGGGCGTTCACAGGGTGCACATGTCGACATTGTCGAAGTTGCGTCCGTAGAACTGCATGTAGTTCGCCTTCCGCTCCAGGGCATCGATGACGTACGGGCTGAAGTTCACCTTCGTGAATTTCTGCGCGCTCCCGAGGCCGCCGGGACTGAACACGTTGATCTCCATCAGCTTGTCACCCACGATGTCCAGTCCGACCAAGAACATGCCGTCTTGGACCAGCTTCGGCCGCACGATCTCCGCGATCCGAAGGGCCGTCGCGTCGACTTCGGCTTCCGCCAGCTTGCCGCCCGCGTGGATGTTGCTTCGCATGTCACCACCGCCTCGGCGTCGGCGGAAGGCAGCGTACTTGCCCTTCACCTGCAGGGGACGGCCGTTCATCACGAAAAGTCGCATGTCTCCTTCGGCCGCCGCCGGAAGATACTCTTGAGCGATCACGTACCCGTCACGACTGACGGCGTCGATCATCTGGTTCAGGTTTGGAACGTCGTCCGGCCTGACGAGAAAAACGCTTGCGCCTCCGGAACCCTGGAGTGGCTTGAGTACGATGTTGCCGCCTTGCTCCTTGGCGAACGCCTTGATCTCCCCGGAGTCGCGCGTGATGAGCGTTCGTGGCCGCACCTCCTCCGGGAACAGCTGGAAGTACATCTTACTTGCTGCTTTCGCGAGCCCGTTCGGATCGTTGACGACGACTACTCCGTGCCGCATCGCAACACGCCCAAATTCCGTGGCCACGCTCGCGGCCCACGAGCGCGCGGTGACGTCGTCTGAGGGTACGTTGCGGAGCATGAGGACATCGAGGTCGTCCACGGTGATTCGCTCCTTCACGGCGTTCTTGCCGTGGAGCTCGGCGAGGAACGCAGCAGAGTCCTTGTACTTCGCCTTCTTGACGACGGAGGTCGCCCGCGCACACACCTTTTCAGTGGCATCGTAGGCCAGGTCGCCCACCCCGATCAGCCATGCCGTGTGTCCCCGATTGACCGCCGCGGTCGCAAGTCGGACGGTGGTGAACCCGGCTTCTTCTGTTTTGACGTCATTGACGACGAATCCTATGTGCATCATCCGCCTTCTTCTATCGTTGGACGTCGAGCACCCGCCTCAGCGCATCCCGGTCCATCCGTTCGCTACTGTGCACCTCTCCGCATGCGCCGCCAAGCGCCAATCGGTCCTTTCGGGACACCGGCTGCTTCGGCGACCCAAGCAAGCGTCCAGTGGTATCATCGAGGGAGCCTAGCACTACGGGCTCTTGTCCTGACGGGCTGCCGGAGAGAGGCGACCGACCTTCTCTCCTCGGCGATCGCTGCCTATCCGTTGGCTTCCGCCGCAGTGGCGATGGCCAGCAAGTCGTCGAACCTGGCGCGGAAAGCAGCGGTGATTCGTTCTGGATCGGGCACGCGGCCCGCGTCGTTGATCACTCCCAAGCTCACCTCGCCGTCCTAACTGAAGACGCTGACCCGGAGGCCCAGTCGTCCCGCTTGTGGAACCCAGCCCATCATGTTTTCGATCTTGCTGCCGGCAATGGAGAGCGCCTGACCTCCACCATGCGCATCGTGACGCGATCCAGGGTGGGCAGGCGAACTTCCAGTGTCTTGCGGAAGCGTTCAAAGTCGGGCGGCCTATCGAACAGCGAGAAGCCCGTGATCGTGATTAGATTGGTTGGCTCTTCCATGTGCAACCTGGCCGAATCGACAGGCGACATCTGTTTCGTCTTGGCGGTCGTAGGTGCACCTTTCGTTCACGCGGGCGAAAGGATCCAACCTCGATCGGATCTTTGGTCAATGCTGAAAGTCGAAGACGCGATGCCGCTCACCGGCGCCTACGTTGACTGAGGAGCCCGTCCGCGAACCCAATTCACAGCCCCCGAGACCCTCCTTGGCATCCCGATAGGTGCGCTGGCCCCGAGATCGCAAACGGCCTCAGGGCCTTTCTCTCTTCACATCCCAATGACCCGAAAGGGTATTCAATTGAACTCTGGGCCACGAAGGCAACCGAAACCATCCCTTCTTCTTGCACAACGGCCTTGCGTTTTCATTGCGGAGGAGCAATTGTACTTTGTTGTAATCAAGAGAGCCTCACATGAAACACCTCATCACTACCCTATCCCTCATTTTAGGACTCTGGGCCCTCGCCCCCACCCTGACTGCCGACGCGATGAGCT
Organism: Polyangiales bacterium; assembly: GCA_049669945.1. Classification (GTDB taxonomy): domain Bacteria; phylum Myxococcota_A; class Polyangia; order Polyangiales; family Houyiibacteriaceae; genus SG8-38. Next base: position 2,304 of record JBATLA010000852.1, read on the forward strand.
CGAGCAAGTGGCAAAGCCGTAATCCGGCCAGCAGACAAGGGGGCACTGCCAGAGGCGTGCCCGAGCTCGACGGCAAGGCCGCGGGCGGCGCACTGGTCTTGTTGATCGGAGGCATCGTGTACCTCACTTCTCGCCGCAAAGATCGACGCGACGAGTAGCATCGGAGCCTCGTTATGCGCCCAATGGGCCAAGAGACCGGCAAACAAGCGCGGTCAACACGCCCAAGCATCGTCGAGCTCTGGGGGCGTCCGGGCAGGTGCGAGCTCGACTGGGTCTGAGGGAAGACCG
>JBATLA010000853.1:0-4108 GCA_049669945.1 Polyangiales bacterium
TGGCTGAACAGCTGGTTTCCCCTGTGTTTTTCGGCGATTTCGAGGTCCACAAGGACGCGTTGGCTTGCCGTTTCGGGCCCGCCGCGGTACCGAGCGGAGGTGGCGAAGCCAAAAAAGCAAATCACGGCGGCTCCCAAGGACGTCGGCGAGGCGCTCGACCAGATCGAGCAGCCCAAGATGAACTGGAAGGTGCTGGGGCTCATCGGCCTCGCCTTGGCGGTGATCTGGGTGATCGCAGGGATTCTCCAGCCCAACATCGGCTACGTGGGGTTCATCGTCGCCGGGGTACTCACCCTGGTCGCGCTCGGTTTCTTGTTCTGGGTGTGGCGACTGACCCGCAAGTCCGCGGACATCGCGACGATTCTCAAAGGCGCGACCGACAAGGAAAGCCGGCTGGCCGCACTCGAACAGCTGCGCGCGCGACAGACGCCGGGCGGGAAAGACGCGCTGAACGCCATCGCCCAGGCGCAGCTCGTCGCGCAAGAAAACCCGAGCGAGGCCATCGCAATTCTCGAAGCGATCGACCTGAAGAAGGCGCCGGCCATGGTGCAGGATGATGTCCGGGCGAATCTGGCGATGTTCTACCTGATGCAAGGCCGCGCACGCGATGCCCGCGAGCTCGCCGATGAGATCAGGCTCGACCGGCAACCACAGGCGAGGGCGAAGGCGATGTACGCGGCCGTCGTCGCGGAATCGTTCGCAAGGACAGGCAACGCCGACGAAGCCCGCAAGCTCCTCGAGACGTATGACGCGAGAGACAAAGAGTTCGGACAAGTCTCCGGCATGCTCCTCCGCGCCCAGGTGTACACCTACACTGCGACGAAGAAGCGGGGGCGGGCCCGCGAGGCAATGGAACAACTGCTCGAAGTCGACCCCAACATGGTCGCCGCCTTCGTGCAAAAAGGACAACGGCCCGAGCTCTCACGGCTAGCCAAGCAGGTGCTGGCCGGCGCGGGCGCGCTACCCAAGCAAAAGATGCGCGTTCGCACGCGATAGGCGCAGGTGAGCGCGCGAACGTGGACCATCCGTGACGTCCTGGACTGGGCGACACAGGACTTCTCAGCGCGAGGGATCGAGAGCGCCCGCCTGGACGCCGAGCTCCTGGTGGCGAGGGCGTTGGGCATCGACCGCATCGGCCTCTACCTCGACTTGCATCGGCCACTCCAGGAGGCGGAGCGGAGCGCCATCCGACCCTTGGTGGCGCGACGGCGCGATCGCGAGCCTGTGGCGTACATTCTCGGGCACCGGGATTTCTTCGGCCGGAGATTCGAAGTCACGCCGGACGTCCTCATCCCGCGGCCCGACACTGAAACGTTGGTGGAGCATGCGCTCGCACAAATCCCGAAGGACGCACCTTCGCGCGTGCTGGACGTCGGAACCGGGAGCGGCGCGATCGCGGTCACCCTAGCTTCGGAGCGACCGGCAGCGAGGATCACCGCAACGGACATCTCGAAAGCGGCGCTCGAGGTCGCCGGCCGGAACGCCGCCGCCCACGGCGTCCAGGACCGAATCACGTTCGAGCACGTCGACCTGTTACGCGCCTCCTCGCCGTACGATGTCATCGTCTCGAACCCTCCCTACATCGCGCGCACCGAGGTCGAGACGCTTCAAGAAGAGGTGCGCGATCACGAGCCCGACACCGCGCTCTTCGGCGGAGAGGACGGCCTCGACGTCATTCGAAGGCTGCTCGATGTGGCGAGGCCGGCGGTCGAAGCGGGCGCGCACCTTCTGATCGAGGTTGGCGCGGCCCAGGCGGCGGCGGTCGTCTACCTCGGCATCGAGACCGGCGCCTGGAAACGCGTGGCAGTGTATCCGGACCTCGACCGGGTCGAGCGCGTCGTTCACCTCCGTCGTACTTGACGCAACCAAAGCTCCGCGAACAACAGGGCGACGGCCGCCAGCAAGAGCCACGGTGTCACCGGCTGCTCAGCACCGCGGGACGGATCATCCATCGCTTCTTCAGCGTTGTCTGGTTCGGCGGGCGGCCCCTGCGATTGCAGGTCGCTCTCGGCGGCGGGAGCGTCGACGACGAAAGCAAAGCGCTCACCGTTGACCCCGTTGACCAAGACCCGGTATGCGCCGATTTCACCCGTGTCACGGAACACGACGCGGTCAGCCTCCGCTAGATCGATCGTTCGGCCGCTGGGTGTGACCACCTGAATCCGCTGACTCGACGTCGAGCCCGGCAGCGACACCGACGAGTACGGTTCCACGGAGTGCTGGGTCCGCCCCGCCAAACGCTCCAACGCGTCGAGGACGAACGGCACGAAAACCGGCTGGTACGGCAAATCTGTCCAGGCGTCATCGATGGTCGTGGCGAACATGGCGACCCGACCGTTCCGATAGCGATGCTCCACCATGGCCGGTGCTCCGTCTTCGAAGCGCGCGGTGACGATGGAGTCCAGCGCGGTTTCGGAAATCGGCGTCCGCGCGCTGACAGTCGCTTGATCGAGCTCGGGGAGGGCACGGGAACGAAGCGAGACGGGTCGCTGCTCTCTGCGGGTAGCGGTGTAGCGACCGGGCAGAAGCTCACGGAGCACGCTGCCGTAGACCCGCGGATTGATCCGATCGCCGGCGGTGATCCACAAACTGCCTCCGCCCCCGACGAAGCGTTGAATCAGCGGGAGCCACTTCTCGTCGAGCGCTGCATTCGCGAACACGACGACGTCCTAGCGAATAATCGCGCTCTCCGAGAGGTCTTGCGCGTCCAAGGTCTCGACGGCAAAGGACCGCCCGATGCGCGGGGCGACACCGAGTGCGTGGCTGATGAACGCGGTCTCTCGCTTGCGTGGATCGGGGTGCGGGTCTCCGTCGACCAGCAAGACATGTACAGTGTCGGAGCCGAGCAGAACTCCACGCACGTTGTCCGCCGGCAACAGATCATCCGGGTCGAGCCGGAGCTCGACGACCGCATCCGGCGTTCCGGGTTCGAGCACCAAGGTCGCCTCACCTTTGTCGCCGGACCAGCGAACCGGAGCACTTTGAGTTTCTTGCCCCTTCTGTCGAAGGCGGATCTCTTGCTTCGCCTCGCTCGGCGCGCCTGCAACGCGCACTTCGAGGGCCAACCCCTGCGGCCCGTCGCGTTCGCCCGACAGCTCCACGGAAGCGATTCTGCGGTTGTCTGGCTTGGACGTTGCTACGGTCTCGAATGCGACCCGGATTCCACGGGCAGGCCATTCGCATTCCTCCGCGCCCGCACCCGGGGTGAAGTCCGAAAGCACCAAGAGCCGCCGGTCTCCGAGCTCGCTCTCCAACAGAAGCTCCACCGCGGTATTGACGGCATCGCAGAGCGCACCGGCTCGCGTCGAGCGGGTGTCGATTTCAGAAAAGGCGCTCTCGACCATCTCGGTCTCCGAGCGCCGTCGCACCCAAACCCGCGGCGGACGACCGGCCAATACGACGGACACCTCGGAACCTTCCGGAAGCCTGCGGAGCTGCTCCATCGACACGTCCGCTGCTCGCTCGATGAGTGTCTTCCCATCCTCCATCGCCGCCATCGACAAGGAGTCGTCAAACACGATCGCGAGCGCATGCTGTCTGTCGAGGAGGCTCGATTGCACGACGCGGTACGGCGCTGCGGCGGCAAGCGCCAAGGCTGCCACCATGGCGACCCGCGCAATCAGGAGCAGAAGGTCGACCACGCGCATCCGTGCGGCACGAGTGGCGTGGATCCGATGAAGGAACGCAATGGTCGGAAGCGTCTGCTGCGGGAGCTTCTGCCGCCTCAAGAGGTGGGCGAGAATCGGGACTGCAATCGCAACGAGGCCGACGAGCGCCCATGGCAGACCAAACCCCATCGCTCACCCATCACGCAAGAGTTGAAGCAAGATGTGCTCCGGCGGAGCGTCGGTCCGCGCCAACATGTAGCGCGCACCCGCAGCGACGACTCGCCGCTGACACGACGCCAGGAACGTGTCGATCGCTTCGCGGTAACGGCGTCGAACGCCCTGCGGGTCGACCTCCACGTGTGGTTCGCCCTCGACGCCCTCGAAGCGCATGGGCTGCTCGTAGGGCAGCTCGAGCTCGGCGGGATCCATCACGTGAAGGACCACCGTCTGGTGGCCGCGCGCTTGAATTCGGGCGATGGGGTCGAGCGCGTCCTCGGAGA